>JBDTVD010000299.1:0-4706 GCA_040007375.1 Bacteroidota bacterium
ATAAGAATTTAGAAACCGAAATCGTTGTTATAGGTGGTGGCATTACCGGCAGCCTGATTGCACATCAATGCATTAATGATGGTTATCAAACAGTGCTGATCGATCGTGATGAAATTGCGCACGGAAGCACTGCCGCAAGTACTTCTATATTACAGTATGAAATTGATATCCCGTTGTTCCGGCTTATTGATCTCATTGGGGAGAAGGGTGCAGTTGAAAGTTATCGTGCCTGTTTTGATTCAATTGATAAATTAAAAAGTGTTGCTGAAGAAATTAATTCTGAAAGTGGATTTCGCAAAAAGGACTCACTTTATTTTGCGTCACGAAAAAAAGATCTGAAATGGTTGAAGAAAGAATTTGAAACAAGAAAGTTTTATGGATTTCCTGTAAGATGGCTGCAAGCAGAGGATATATATAATCAATATAAACTCGAAAATACGTTTGGAGGAATCTTGTCGGAACAGGGTGGAAGTGTTGATGCATTTAAATTAACTCATGATATTTTACAGTTTAATAAGAACAAGGGATTATTGATCTATGACAATACCAATGTTAAAGTATCCACGTACTATAATAATTATGTGGAGTTGATAACAGAGCATGGAAATACTATCAAAGCAAATAAAATTATATATTGTACAGGTTATGAAAGTACAGAATTGATAAAGGATGATTTTGTAAACTTAAATTCTACTTATGCAATTGTAGGGGAGCAGAAGGAAAGCTGTGATGATGTTCTTGAAAACACTCTTTTCTGGAATACCGATGAACCTTATATATATATGAGAACCACTGATGATAACAGACTGCTGATTGGTGGAGGTGATGAAGGTTTTGAAAATGCCACAAGACGTGACAGCTTGTTGCATAAGAAAGCAGAGGAATTAAAAGAGTATCTTAAAAAAATATTTCCTTCCTATGATTTCCGTACTGATTTTATCTGGGCAGGAACTTTTGGTGAAACAAAAGATGGATTGCCTTATATAGGTGCACATCCTGATTTTGCGCATTCTTATTTTGTGCTGGGCTTTGGTGGAAACGGTATTTCTTTCTCTGTAATTGGAATGGAAATGATTTCGGCGCTACTGAAGAATAAATCTCATCCACTCAAAGAGTATTACAGGTTCAGGAGATAACTGATTTTCCTGAAGTACCCTGCAAAAAGAGGATGGTTTTTTTAGCATTTTGCTATTAACCAAAACTTACTATGTTTGTAATCGTAATCAAAACTTTAGTATATGGTTCAAAAGCAATTTCAATGGATAATTTTTTTTATTTTCTTAACAGGATTTTTATCCGCTACATTCAAAAGTTTTTCTCAGCAGCCTGACTCTACTTCCGGAAATACTTTACTAAAAAAAATACAGGATGCTCTTAAAATCACTGGTTATATTGATGCGTACTATGCTTATTATTCCGATTCTGTTGGCGTGAACAATTACCAGAAGATACCGGATATTTCTCCAAAGAGCAATGTGTTTGGAATAAATACTTTTCAAATTACAGCGCAGTATTCAGGAGATAAAATACGCGCAGTAGGTACACTTCATTATGGTGATGTTGCTGCCAGTGCCTGGTCACCTATATATAATATGATACAGGAAGCAAATGCAGGTGTGCGATTGGGAAAGCAATTGTGGCTGGATGCAGGGTTTTTTAAAACACATGTGGGAACGGAAGCATTGATGCCCAAAGATAATTTAACAAGTAGCCTTTCTGTGATTACTTTCTATGAACCCTGGTGGCAGTCGGGAGTTAAGCTGACCTACACTCCAACAGAAAAATTGTTGATTGCACTTCATGTACTGAATGGATATAACAGGTTTGATGATAATAACAAAGATAAAACGGCAGGACTTTCTTTAGTATATACTTTTAATGAGAAAGGAAGTACTGGATATTTTAATATGATTGGAGAGGAATCACCGGAGGGAACTCCTGGTCATCACCTTCGTGTATTGCACAACCTGGTTTTTAATTATCAGCTGTCACCTAAATTAAAATTGCTTGCCGGAACTGATTTTGTAACTCAACAGAATTCCGGCCTTTCTGATACTACAAATACTGCTACTGTTTTCAGTGGAATAGTTACATTAAAATTTCAGGCAAAACCAAAGTTTGCAATTTATGCACGTGGTGAAACATTCTCTGATAAGGATGGTATTTTAACTGGTGCAATATCCAATAGTAAAGGAAGTGCTACAGGATATATATCCAATGGTGCTACATTAGGTTTTGAATTCAAACCGGTTGACAATGCTTTTATAAGGTTGGAAGGTCGTGATTTAATTATGGATGCCGACCAGGATATATTCTATACAAATGGATCTTATACCAATAACCGCTTTGAAGTGATGATGAATATTGGTGTTACATTCTGATCATTCAATATATATAACTGTAATTATTATAAATCTCATCCTTAAAAATAAATACTATGAGTTTTGACACAGGAACTACAGGCTTTATGCTGTTAGCAACAAGCTTAGTAATGCTTATGACACCAGGCCTGGCATTTTTTTATGGCGGACTTGCAGGAAGAAGAAATATTCTTGGTATCATGATTCAGAGTTTTGTCTCAATGGGTATCACTACTATTTTATGGTTTGTTTGTGGCTATTCTTTATGTTTCAGCGGTGACGCATTGGGAGGAATAATTGGAAATCTTGACAAAGCATTTATGCAGGGTGTTGATTTAAACACTCCTTTTCCGGGAAATCATAAATTACCGGAGTTTGTTTTTATGGCGTATCAAATGATGTTTGCCATTATCACTCCTGCTTTGATCACCGGTGCATTTATCAATCGTGTTACATTTAAATCGTACCTGATATTTTTAGTGGTATGGCAGGTATTGGTGTATTATCCATTTGCACACATGGTGTGGGGTGGTGGGCTGCTTGCACAGTGGGGCGTTCTTGATTTTGCAGGTGGAATTGTTGTACATGCAACTGCCGGTTTTGCTGCATTGGCTTCTGTAATTTATGTTGGAAAAAGAAGAGATAAAGAATCATCACCAAACAGTATTCCCTTAATTGCAATCGGAACTGGTTTGTTGTGGTTTGGATGGTATGGATTTAATGCAGGAAGTGCACTCGATGTAAATGCAGTAACTGGTCTTGCATTTTTAAATACAGATGTCGCAGCTTCTTTTGCAGGTATCACATGGTTGGTTATTGAATGGTATCTTGTAAAGAAACCAAAGTTTGTCGGTTTACTTACCGGTGCTGTTGCAGGATTGGCAACTATTACACCTGCTGCCGGATTTGTATCACTTCCTTCTGCATGTTTGATTGGCATTTTAGCTGGCATTGTATGTTATGTTGCTGTTCATTTAAAAAATAAAATGGGATGGGATGATGCTCTTGATGTTTGGGGTGTTCATGGTATTGGTGGATGTTTAGGAACTATTTTACTGGGAGTATTTGCATCCAGAACTATGAATGCTGCAGGTGCTGATGGGTTACTATCCGGCGGTACACACTTTTTTGCCAAACAGGTGATTGCAGTAGTAGGTGCTTGTATATATGCTTACGTTTTTACTTACGTGATGCTGATGATTATTAATAAAATTACTCCTGTAAAAGTTTCTCTCGTTGATGAAGACAAAGGACTTGACCACTCATTACATGGTGAAAAAGCCTATGATGAAGGTGTGTTATGATAAGGATGGTGTAATTTACATACGGGTTGAAGTTGTATTCTCACTTCAACCTGTTTATATATATGAATAGTTATATATTATCTCTCCACTATATTTTTTTCTGTGCTGTGTTGTCACTGCTTTGTTTGAATGCTTTTGCTCAAAACACTGATGGTACTCAGAGAACTATCTCCTTGCATTATCTGCAGAATGAATATTATGAGAATATGAGTGATCCTCTTGTTATTTCTGATTCAGCAATTATATATAGCAGGCCTGATACATCTTCAGACGTTGTAATCACACTTCCATTTAAAAAATCATTAAAGATCGTAAGAGAAGGATTTGATGAAAATATAAGGCCGATACGGAAATGGTATGAAGTTGATGTGGAATCGGGTAAAGGATATATAAAGGCAGTTGAGGTAGCAACTCATTTTTTCTGCAATGTACCACGTAAATTAGATTATTTTGTTGTTACAGATTTTATTAATGCCCAGGATGATGGTTTCGCTATATATAAATATGAGGAAAATAAAGAGCAGTTTACAGATACATTTAAAAGCGATAGGATAAGAGGTGATATTGTTGTTGAAGTAAATTACGCTGGTTGGAAAAACGTTGATCTTATTTTTCATGCAAAGAAGATTGACGCTTATTGTGGTGGAGGTATTTTTGAAAGTTTTGTTGTTGATGCAAATGGCCATTTTTCTGAGTTGATGGCTACTTCTGAATATGGTGATGATGGAAGTGCTGACTCCTATTCTTCCTCTGTCTGGCTTCCGGTGAAATTTGCAAATAATAATATTTTACTGGTTCAGAATGGTGATGTTGCACATATATTTAATGAGGTGAGCGGAAAGCTTAACACGCATTCATTTCCAAAGGAGCTTACATTTCCTAAAATGGAGTTAATAGTTTTTAATGAGAGGCAGATTGTCACCATCACTGATAAGAACGGTGAACCTCTTTTAAATAAAGATGGATCTTACAAGTCGAAAGTCGCAAAAGATAAAACAAAGTTTTTCAGATGGAATGGTGCTAAGCTGGTTCCGGTAAAAAT
>JBDTVD010000300.1:0-4698 GCA_040007375.1 Bacteroidota bacterium
AAATATGCAGCGAAGAGCTAAGGAAATTGGTGGTAAGTTTGAAATCAGTTCGGAAGTGCAGCAAGGATGCTGCGTGAAAATAAGTGTACCTGTAAATGATGAAAAAAATTAATCATACTTAAGTATGATGTTAAATACAATCAATAACATAAATTTGAAGACCGATTGTAGCTATGCCGAAAATTAAAGTATTAATAATAGAAGACCAGGAAGAAATCAGAAGCGGATACCAGTTTTTAATTAATAACTCTGAGGATTTTTCCTGTATCGGTTATGCGAATGCAGAAGATGCTATTGCAAATATTTCTGATGATCAGCCACAGGTAGTATTGATGGATGTTAATCTTCCGGGTATGTCGGGCATTGAAGCAACCTATATTCTTAAAGAGAGAAAACCAGACATTCAGATTATGATGTTTACCATTTATGAGAATAATGAAAATGTTTTTGATGCACTTGCTGCCGGTGCCAGTGGATATATATTAAAGCAAACCAAACCTGCTCAGCTTCTTGAAGCTATAAAGGATATATATAACGGTGGTGCTCCTATGAGTGGGCAAATTGCAAAAATGGTTGTTGGCTCATTTCAGCAGAAAGATACAACTGATACATTAAATGAATTAACTGACAGAGAAGAGGAGATCCTTCATTTACTCTCTGCAGGATACAGGAATAAAGACGTTGCAGATAAACTTTTTATATCATTGAGTACAGTGAAATCTCATGTATATAGTATTTATCAAAAACTGCATGTTACCTCACGTGTAGCAGCAATTAATAGAATCGGTACACGAAAAAAATAAGAATTGTCCGAAAAAATTTTGTCATCGGATGTTGATATAATTGATCCGTAAACTTTTACGCCGGCAGCTCTGAGTTGATTACCTAGGTTTGTTTTTTGCAGGGAATTGATCTGTGTACTCTTTCCCCATTTTATTTCTGAACCTGATGGCATAAATATTTTGCTTCTGAATGAAAATATGAAACATGAAAAATTCTAAAACAGGTTCAAATAGCCGTGCAACAGGAAGTGAAAAATCTTCTAAAAGTAAAAGTGGTAAACAGTCGGATGAAATGACTATGTCTAAGGGTATGCAGCATTCTCAGCTTCAGAAATTATTTGAAGAAGAACTGAAGGATATTTACTGGGCTGAAAAAGCATTGACGAAAGCAATTCCTAAAATGATTAAGAATGCAACATCAGAAGAACTGATAGAAGCTTTGGAAAATCATTTGGAAGAAACACAAAACCATGTTACACGTGTGGAGCAGGTTTTTGAAATTATTGGCAAAAAAGCTACTGCAAAAAAATGTGAAGCCATGGAGGGTTTGATTAAGGAAGCTGAGGAAATTATGGCTGAATGTGAAGAAGGTGCCATGCGTGATGCAGGAATTATTTCCGCAGGACAAAAAGTGGAGCACTATGAAATTGCCACTTATGGAACACTGCGCCAATTTGCAACAACTCTTGGAATGGATGATGCTGCGGAATTGCTGGAAGAAACTCTGGATGAAGAAAAAGCTGCCGATGAAACTTTAACAGAAGTGGCAGAATCTGCAGTGAATGTAGAAGCTGCTGAAGAAGAAGAATAATAAATCCGGTTTTTTATTAAAAAAGCTGCCTTTACGGGCAGCTTTTTTTTGTGACTAAGTGACTAGGTGCATTTAGTTTTGAATTGAACATTCCTGTTGATATAGCAGAAAAAAAACATATATATAACGAAATATGAAAGTTCGTGTGCACGAGGAAATATTTTCCATTCTAAATTTCACTCCGATCTAATCACTCCGAACTCACAACTCATTACTTACTCTGCATACCTACAAAATGCTCCAGCACAAGGTTGATCATTTCATCAGCAAATGTTTCAGGGAAATCATTTGCTAAATAAGGTTTCTTCTGTTTTTTATGCCAGGGTTTTTCAATCACTTTTGTAAACCGTACGCCTTTATCTCTTGCAACAACTGCAGCCTTTGTCCCCAACACTTCGGTATCATGTAAGGTGAACCGTATATTCGACTTTAATAAAAAATTGTAAATGGTCATTTTAAATAAATAATTAAGAAGGTCAGAAATCGTTAATTCAGTAACCGGTCAGCAGTATGTTTTGGTATGTGGGCCGACGGTGTTCAGTTCATCGGTTATACTCTTTGTCCGGCCCCAAAGATACAGTGAATTTTAAATTCAACAGATAATTTTCTATACATTTTAAGGATTAATTAATGTTTGCCTCCTTATGTAAATTTGTATCAATTATCTCCCCGGTAAAAATCTGATTATTTCCTCCCTGCAGAATCAGAATATTGCGGCAGATTTATTTTTAAGCTGTTGATAATTCTTCTTCAATAGATTTATATTTGTTGCTCAATTTCTTTTGTGTCTTCTTCCTCTGCGCATAGTCGCATCACAGCAGCCGGTCTACTTGTTACTCTGGGTATCATTTATGGCGATATAGGTACTTCGCCACTATATGTTATGAAAGCTATAGTTGGTGACAGACCGATTTCAGAGACATTGGTACTGGGAGGAATCAGTTGCATTTTCTGGACACTTACACTTCAGACTACAATTAAGTATGTAGTGTTAACATTGCGGGCTGATAATAAAGGAGAGGGAGGAATCTTTTCTTTGTATGCACTGGTTAGAAAGACCAAACGAAAATGGCTGGTATTTCCTGCTATAATAGGAGGTAGTGCATTGCTTGCTGATGGTATTATTACTCCGCCGATTTCCGTTGCTTCTGCAGTAGAAGGTCTTCGGGTAATCAATCCCACAATAACAACGTTACCAATTGTAGTTGGTATTCTTATTTTTCTTTTTATAATTCAGAGATTCGGTTCTTCTTTTATAGGAAAATCATTCGGCCCCATTATGCTGATCTGGTTTTCTATGTTGGGAATACTTGGTGTGTTGTCAATCGTTCAGCATCCCGGAGTTTTCAAAGCTATTAATCCTGTTTATGCAGTGCATCTTCTACGCGATTATCCGGGAGGTTTCTGGCTTCTTGGAGCGGTGTTTCTATGTACCACCGGAGCTGAAGCTTTATATAGTGATCTTGGTCATTGTGGAAGAAAGAATATCCGCATCAGCTGGATTTTTGTGAAGTCATGTCTGCTGTTGAATTATTTCGGACAGGCAGCATTTCTGATGCAACATGTGGGTAATAAAATGCCCTCAGATAATCCGTTTTTTTCACTCATGGCCGGATGGTTTTTACCTGTAGGAATTATTATCGCAACTGTAGCAGCGGTTATTGCCAGCCAGGCTTTAATCAGCGGATCGTTTACATTGATTAATGAAGCCATACGACTGAACTTCTGGCCGAAGGTGAAAGTGGTTTATCCGTCTGATCTGCGTGGACAGATATATATACCTTCCGTTAACTGGTGGTTGCTTATGGGTTGTATTGCCGTAACGGTTTTCTTCCGCGAATCATCCAATATGGAAGCAGCTTACGGTCTTGCAATTATTCTTACAATGATTATGACAACGATTCTTTTGTCGTATTATTTATATCTGAATCAGTATCCTCTTGCCTTTGTGCTTGCCGTTTTCTTTATATATATAAGTATAGAGTCAGGATTTCTTTATGCCAATCTGGATAAATTTTCACATGGTGGCTGGGTAACTTTATTACTTGGATTTCTGCTTACCAGTTTGATGTGGGTATTATATTATTCACGTAAAATACGCAACAGACTGGTGGAGTTTATTGATCTGAAAGATTATCTGCCAATGCTTGATGGTTTAAGTAAAGACCAGACGATACCGAAGTATGCAACACATCTTGTTTATCTTACCAGTGCAAATAATCCGGAGCAGATAGAAGAGAAAATTATGTATTCTATTCTGCAGAAATTACCAAAGCGTGCGGATATGTATTGGTTTGTGCATGTTGATGTACTTGATGAACCCTATACTCAGGAGTATAAAGTTACAGAGCTGGAAAAAGATAATGTGTTCCGTATTGATTTTCGAATTGGATTCCGTATTGATCCACGTGTAAACCTGATGTTCAGACAGGTAGTTGAAGAATTGGTAAAGAATAAAGAGGTGGATATTACAAGTCGTTATTCTTCTTTAAAGAAAAGAAATATGACAGGAGATTTTCGCTTTGTTGTAATGGAGAAATTTCTTAGTCTGGATAATGAACTTCCTGTTTTAGATAAAATAGTAATGGATGTTTACTTCTTCGTAAAGAAATTTGCTTTGCCTGAAGAACGCGCTTTTGGTCTTGATACCAGTTCTGTTTCTGTTGAGAAAGTTCCACTCATTGTAAAACCAATTGCTGGATTGAAATTGAAGAGGATTGATTAGAAAGTTCGGAGTGATTCCTGCTTCAATTGAAAAAAGCTACGAAGGATTAAATAGTTCGGAGTTCAGAGAAAAAACCATTTGTATTTAATAGCTGGTGAGTAAACGGCTTTCGCACTCCCTCTTTTCAAAAGCCCTTTCCAGCACTCATCACTTTCTACAGTTAGAACCCTTCAAATTATAGATTTTCCTCAAAATAGTACGATTTTTTCAACGGATGGCCATTTTTTAAGGGGGTCATGTTCAAAAAAAGCATACTTTTTCTAGCTACCCCCCTGTTTTTTCACATACATTTGCCGTCGTTCACAATTAATGGAACCTTTTCCGCATAAATAAGTAAGAATGTCTAATTAAAAAATATGAGCACACTACGTTTCAAGGCT
>JBDTVD010000301.1:0-4698 GCA_040007375.1 Bacteroidota bacterium
ATAATATCAAAGCCACTTACCCAACCAAAAACAGCAATGGAAATACAAACAGGAATTATATTAAATTCATTGGTTACTGCGAGATATGCACCAATAGGAGCGAGTGATAATCCAACACCTAATATTAAATGACATAATGCAGTAAATCTTTTTGTATAACTGTAACCTAATACAACTGCCAATGCAACAAATGATAAATAAAAACAAAGTTCGTTGATGAACCAGGTGGTGATAACGGAAAATATACAGTTCAATATGGTAAACAGTAATGCAGATTTAGAACTGATAACACCAGATGGAACTTCCCGGATGGCAGTACGTGGATTTAATGCATCATAATGTGCATCAGCCCAGCGGTTGAACGACATCGCTGCTGTACGTGCAAACACCATACACAGCAACACTTTAATTGCCATGGTGTAATCAACTGTAAAGTTTGTATGGATGATACCCAGTGTAAAACCAATAGCCGCAAATGGTAATGCAAATATGGTATGACTGAATTTTACAAGTGATAAATAATTTTTAATTGCAGGTGCCGACATTGAGGCAAAATTAACAATTAAGAATTAAGAATTAAAAATGAGAGAGTTTTTCTTCTCTGCGTTTCTCTGCTCTCAGCGAACTTTGGTGAAAACATTCTTAGTATCAAGACGCATGTATCAAGTATCAAGACCTGATTTTTCGATATAGAATAACCGTTGTTTCCATTGGCTAATTGGCTAATTATTTAATTGGCTAATTCAATTTACTTCATCACTCTAATTCCGAACCAGCTTGCCTGATTGAACTACACCTTCAGAACCATTGATAAGCAGATAATAAATTCCTGTTGCGAACTTGCTGCAGTCAACTGAAAATGAAGTGCTGCCTTTACGGAGAGAGAAGGTTGATATCAGTCTTCCCTGGCTGTCATATATTTCTAAAGTGGAAGTTGATTTGAGAGCAGTGAAATTCAACATAGATACATTATCAGAAGGATTCGGAACGCAATATATATTCTGAACTGTTGAACTCTTTTCACTGATTCCTGTTGTTCCGCAATTGGTAATCATACTGAATGCATCTGTCTTTCCATGTCCCCATTTATAATCTGGCAAAGAATTACCAGTGAAACTATCAGAGATGCTGCAACTTGTTATCGCTGTTTTAATATCCTGCCAGTTGGCGAATGGGTATTTCTCTAAATACATAGCAACAATTCCTGAAACAATTGCAGAAGCAGCACTAGTTCCATTACCTCTGATGTGTTGCGCTGTTGGTGGAATTTTATAAGGCTGATTCAAAATAAACCAGGGTTGACTTGTAACAATCAATGCACCGAATGTCCATTCAGCACTTGCAGCAATATCAGGCTTCTGACGAAGATCGCGTGTTGGTCCCCAGCTTGATGATGGATGCAGATCACCTGTTGTTGTAGTGAATGTTTGTAGCGTAGTATCGTAATCGATATAACTGTTCATGTTAGTGTATTGCGCTACAGTAATTGTTTTATCACTGCACTGAAATCCGCTGCACATATTCTGTGTAAAATCCGGAGCATTGTATTTAATAATTTCAGGATAAGTAGTATCAGCAGGAATTACATTTGATGCAACCCAACCATAAGCATAACCATCCCAGCTTCCGTTTCCTGTTGTTTGTACTCTCCAGTGATAAGAAGCAGAATCAGGAGTGATCTGGAAAAACATTCCTGTTTGTCCGCCAACAATATCAGCATAACTTAATACAGTTGCCAAACGATTACCACTCAAACCTATTAAAGGAGTACTATGTAAAACGCCCATTTGTTGTGTAATAGTTGTGTATGGTATATTACCTCTGAATTCATAATTTGGAGAAACCATATCAGCACCAATTGTAAAACTCAATGAATTCATAGATGCTGCACTTCCCCAGAACTCTATATATGGTTGTGTAGTTGTAATATCTTTTATCCAGGTAAAAACAGTATCACCAACAATTGATGTTGTATGCGTATGTAATGGAAATCCTCCCAAATTACCTGCGGCACAAACCAATGAACGTCCATTTTTAGCAGTGATCATACCATCAATTAATTGTGTGGAAAGATCTCTTCCATCATGCGAACCAAAATAAGTTCCTGCACTGATGTTGATGATGCAAGGCATACTATCAGCACCTGCTTTTGCATATATATATTCCACAGCATCAGCAATTGCACTTAAAAACTGATCATCACTCTGATTGAAATTAATTGACACAATTGCAAATTCAGCATCAGGAGCAGCACCTGTAAATTCACCTGTTGCTCTTCCGTTTCCACCACCAATTCCTTCTACAACGGTACCATGTAAATTCTGATCATGATGAGCAGTTGCACGACCACTGTCAATATCATTTTTTGTAAACTCCTGACCATATCCATAAGGCTGTGGTGTATTTAAACTATCAGCTAGAAGATGATCCCATATATATTTAATTCTTGTTTTACCTGTTGAATCCTGGAAGTCAGGATGTGTATAATCAATACCGGTATCAATAAAACCAAGCAACACACCTTTACCAGTGTAAGGTTGAGTAAGTGGTGCAGTTCCGTTATGAATATCTATGATGTGATTCATGTAACGCATTGTGTCATTTCCCATCACTTTCAAAAGTGGAGCTCCATCTTCAATTCTTTCAACAGCAGCATCTGCAGCCAGAGCTCTAACATTACCGATTGGAAGAGTTATAGCAGAAATCCTGTTGTATGCATATTTGAAGGTTCCTCCCAGCTGACGTGTTAGTTCGCTGATCCTTGCTACATCACCTTTCACTACTAAAGCAACAGGCAGTTGTGGATTTTCTGTCTCCAGAATTTTTTTAACAATAGGAAATGAAAGTTTTGGCTGCTGACTGTAACCATTTATCCAGATGCAAATGGTGACGATAACAAGTAAAATTTTTTTCATTTTTAATTGATTGTGTTTGTAACGCAAAGATGGAATTTTGGCTAAGTTTGCCACTCTTTATAATATACTTAAATTCAGGAATTAAAGTTACATAAAACTATGGCTGACGATAAAAAAATAATCTTTTCAATGGTTGGAGTGAGCAAGGTCTATCCTCCGCAAAAACAGGTACTTAAGAATATTTATCTTTCATTTTTCTATGGTGCCAAGATAGGTATCCTGGGATTAAATGGCTCCGGTAAATCAACGCTGTTGCGAATAATTGCAGGACTGGAAAAGTCGTTTCAGGGTGAAGTTGTTTTCTCTCCTGGATATACAGTTGGATTTCTTTCGCAGGAACCGGAACTGGATACTACTAAAACTGCACGTGAAATTGTGATGGAAGGAGTGAAGGAGACCACTGATTTACTCGCTGAATATGATGAGGTAAACAATAAGTTTTCTGATGAAGAGATTTTGAATGATCCTGATAAAATGGATAAGTTGATGGCGCGCCAGGCAGAACTGCAGGATAAAATTGATGCAACAGGAGCATGGGAACTTGATAATAAAATTGAAGTAGCGATGGATGCATTACGTTGTCCGGATCCGGAAACACCTGTTAAGAATTTATCAGGAGGAGAAAGACGTCGTATTGCCATGTGTCGTTTGTTGTTACAGGAGCCTGATATTTTATTACTTGATGAGCCAACAAATCACCTGGATGCAGAGAGTGTTGAATGGTTAGAGCATCATCTTCAACAGTACAAAGGAACTGTGATTGCAGTAACGCATGATCGTTATTTCTTAGACAATGTTGCAGGATGGATTTTAGAATTAGATCGTGGAGAAGGAATTCCATGGGAAGGAAATTACAGTAGTTGGTTAGAGCAAAAGAGTAAACGACTGCAGCAGGAAGAGAAGACAGAAAGCCGCAGAAAGAAAACTCTTGACAGAGAATTGGAATGGGTGCGAATGGCTCCGAAAGCACGTCATGCAAAATCAAAAGCACGTTTGCAGGCTTATGATAAAATGCTGAATGAGGAAACAAGAGATAAAGAAGAAAAACTGGAATTATTTATTCCTCCCGGTCCACGTTTAGGAAGTGTAGTTATTGAAGCAACAAATATTTCGAAAGGATTTGGTGATCGTGTATTGATTGACAATCTCAGTTTCACTTTACCACAAGCTGGTGTTGTTGGAATTATTGGTCCGAACGGTGTTGGTAAAACAACGTTGTTCAGGATGATAATGAAACAGGAAACACCTGACAGCGGAACATTCAATTTAGGTGAAACAGTTCAGATAGCTTATGTGGATCAGAGTCATGATGCATTGTTACCTGATAAAACAGTGTATGAAATTATTGGTGGTGGACTGGAGAGTATGATGATTGGAAATAAATCAGTGAATACACGTGCATATATATCCAAGTTTAATTTCAGTGGTGCTGATCAGGGAAAAAAATTAGCAGTGTTATCAGGAGGAGAAAGAAACCGAGTGCATCTTGCAGTAACATTAAAACAAGGAGCAAATGTGTTGTTACTGGATGAGCCAACAAATGATATTGATTTAAATACATTACGTGCATTAGAAGAAGCCATTGAAAACTTCGCAGGTTGTGCAGTAATCATCAGTCACGACAGATGGTTTTTAGATCGCATCTGTACACACATACTTGCATTCGAAGGTGATTCGCAAGTGTATTTCTTTGAAGGTGGTTATACGGATTACGAAGAGAATAAGAGAAAGAGATTAGGTAATGCAGAGCCGAAGAGATTTCGGTATAAAAAACTTACTGTTT
>JBDTVD010000302.1:0-4687 GCA_040007375.1 Bacteroidota bacterium
TTTATGTTTCCACAGGTATTATCATACTTAGTTCTATAACGATGTTTCTGGCACAGCGATCAGCAAAGAATGATCAATTATCAGAAGTTAAAATATGGTTGATTGTAACATTAAGTCTGGGACTTGCATTTGTATTTTCTCAGTTCCTTGGATACAATCAACTTGTTAATAATGGAATTTTCTTTAGTGGAGGAAACATTTCAGGCTCCTTCTTCTATGCAATTACCGGATTACATGCCGCACACGTAATTGGAGGAGTACTGGCACTGATTATCACTTCCGGAAAATCTATTCTCGAGAAATATAATTCAAAGAATTACCTGGGCATTCAACTCTGTGCCACCTACTGGCATTTCATGGGTTTTGTCTGGCTTTCTTTGCTTGTATTTATTTGTATTTTTGGCGGATATCAATAAGAGTTCAACCAACTACGCTTAAATAAAAAGTATGTCAGCAGAAGCAACAGTAACAAAATCAACTTCCAAAAAACTCTGGGGAGGAGGAACTTCACCTTATGGAGTAAGCTGGGGAAAAATGTATATGTGGTTTTTTCTTGTATCCGATGCATTTACCTTTTCTTCTCTCCTGGTAGCATATGGTACTTTACGTCACAGGTTTACTGATGTATGGCCAAAAGCAAGTGATGTTTTTACTCACTTTCCTTTTTATGAAGGGCATATTCAGCTGGCATATGTTGGGTTAATGACCTTCATCCTCATCATGAGTTCTGTAACGATGGTACTGGCTGTTGATGCTGGTCATCGCAGAGAAAATAAAGGTGTTGCAATTTGGCTGGGTCTTACCATTATCGGTGGTTTGATGTTCGTTGGATCACAGGCATGGGAGTGGTATCATTTTATTCATGGAACTGAAAAAGGTGCAGTGATTATGGCCGATCAAAGTATCTGGC
The DNA here is from genome assembly GCA_040007375.1 of Bacteroidota bacterium. Taxonomy (GTDB): domain Bacteria; phylum Bacteroidota; class Bacteroidia; order AKYH767-A; family OLB10; genus JANOXC01. Next base: position 911 of record JBDTVD010000302.1, read on the forward strand.
GTTATCCCGAAAACAGTCATGATCATCATGCAGAAAGTACTTCTCTTGCATTTATAAGTCCTGATCATAAATTAGTAAGTGATCCTGTAACGGTATCAAATATTGAAACTAATGGTCGTCATATTCATGGAGCTAACCTTACAGAAAATGAATATGGTAGTCCTCTGTTTGCTGATTTCTTTTTCTTTATAACAGGCTTCCACGGTTTTCACGTTTTCTCAGGTGTGGTAATAAATTTCATCATCTGGTTAAATGTCCTCAGTGGAGTGTATAAAAGAAGAGGTCATTATGAGCAGGTAGAAAAAGTTGGATTGTACTGGCACTTTGTAGATCTTGTATGGGTGTTTGTATTTACCTTCTTCTATCTGGTTTAAAAAAAACTTCAATATCATCATCATAAAAAAATAAAAGCATCTCAAATAAAATAATATGTCAGATACTTCAGAACATAAAGGATATTATACAGGTGATATACATAACCAGTATATTGAAGAACATTACGATCCTAAAAACAGAGGAGTTATCTGGAGAACATTCTGGATATTATTAGTGATTACAGTTTTTGAAGTAGGTATTGCATTTACATCTATTTCTAAAAGTATTTTGATGATAGTTTTCATCGCACTTACTATTGTTAAAGCGTATTTTATTGTTGCCTTTTTTATGCACCTGAAACATGAGAAACCAAGTTTCGGATATTCAATCATTTTACCATTTCTTTTGATAGTATATTTAATAGCTATGTGTATTACTGAAGGATCGTACATTGGAACGTGGGGCTTGAAATAATTAAAACTGTTCATTGAAAAAGGTTTTATTGCTTTTAACTGTACTGGTAATTCCGGGAGCAGCTTACCTGGTTTTACAAACCGGAAAAAATAATTACCAGACTCTCGAGATATTCGGGCCAAAAGAACCAGTTGTATCAACAAGCGGTGGAACTCCTGATACTGTTTATCATACTATTGGTGACTTTTCTTTTATCAGTCAGGACAGCAGCCTTATAACACAGGAAACTGTAAAAGGAAAAATATATATAGCAGATTTCTTTTTTACTACCTGTAAATCTATCTGTCCGAAAATGTCGAATAACCTGATGCGTGTTCAGAATGAATTCAGTGATGATGCTGATGTACTTCTCATCAGTCATACTGTTGATCCGGAAAATGATACTCCACCGGTTCTTGCTGAATATGCAGAGAAGCATCATGTGATAAAAGGTAAATGGTTTTTTGTTACCGGTGATAAGAAGCAGTTGTATGATGTTGCACGTAACAGTTATTATATCACAGCGATGGATGGTGATGGCTCGGCAGATGATTTTATTCATAGTGAGAAAATTGTTCTGGTGGATAAAGAACGTCGTATCCGTGGATTTTATGATGGCACCGATTACATGGAAGTAACACGATTGATTGAAGAAGTAAAAGTGCTGAAATGGGGATATTCAAATAAAAAATAATATGGAGCTGGTTGCAGATAAACAGGAGAAGTTGATCTTCCGTCTGATCATGATTTTTTCAATTGTAGTTTTTCTCCTTGTTCTGTTTTTATCACGGTTACCTAAAGCAGAAATAATTCCTTCCTATGCCATCTGGTTACCACGCATCAATGCTGTACTAAATGGAAGTGCTTCTTTGCTGCTCATGACTTCTTTTTATTTTATCAAACAAAAAAAAATACAGATTCATAAGCGACTGAATATTGCAGCTTTTCTGTTGTCATCTCTCTTCCTGGTTTCTTATGTGTGGTTTCACTCTTTTGGTATTGATACAAAATATCCAGCCGATAGTCCGTTCAGAATGCTGTATCTCACAATCCTTGTTTCACATATCATTCTTGCAGCAGGTGTGCTTCCAATTGTACTCATTACTTTTTATTTAGGTATTATGATGAAAGTAGAGCGTCATCGTAAACTTGCACGCTTCACATTTCCCATCTGGTTGTATGTTACTGTTACAGGAGTAATTGTTTACCTGATGATCTCGCCTTACTATCGTTTTTAATGACTAAGATCAGTGCCATGAACTGCTGTTTTTTTTGCAGAGTAGTGGTTCCTGAGTTATCTTTGCCGCATGAAAAAATTCAGAGTTGTATTGTTGATTTCTGCTATTACCATTTTTTCCGGTACTGCTATGAAATCACATGCACAATGCTCTATGTGTCGCCAGGCTGCCGAATCAAATCTAAAGCAGGGTGAAAATAAAAGAGGCAGTGGATTAAACCATGCAATACTTTACCTGATGTCTGTACCTTATGTAATGGGAGGAATCGGTGGTTATCTGTTATGGCGCAACAGAAAGAAATAAAAGGATCACCTACTGCTCACACTATGATTTTGCATAATAAATACGGGAAGGAAGAACTTCGCAGGAAACTGATGGAGGAAACATTCCAACGTACTACGCTGTCATTTTACAGGTATGTTATGATTGAAAATGTGGAGGAGTTCCGAAATGAATTATATATATGTATGCAGAACATGGGTGTGTTCGGACGTATATATGTGGCTCATGAAGGTATCAATGCACAGATCAGTGTTCCGGAACATAACATGGATAATTTCAGAAAGACAATTGCTGATCATCCGTTATTAAATGGTGTTCCTTTTAAAATTGCTGTGGAAGATGATGGTAAATCATTTTATAAACTGATTGTAAGAATTAAAGATAAGATTGTTGCTGATGGATTGAATGATGCAACGTTTGATGTTACTAATGTGGGTACTCATCTTTCCGCTGCTGAGTTTAATGATGCAATGAATGATCCGCAGTCAATAGTAATTGATATGCGCAATCATTATGAAAGTGAAGTAGGAAAATTTGAAAATGCTTTATGTCCTGATGCAGATACTTTTCGTGATGCTTTACCAAAAGCATTGGATCTTGTTAAAGGAAAGGAAGATCACAAAATAGTATTGTATTGCACAGGTGGTATCCGTTGTGAAAAAGCAAGTGCCTATTTCCGTCACCAGGGTTTTAAAGATGTGAATCAGTTGCTCGGTGGTATTATTGATTATGCGCGCCAGACAAAAGATCAAAACCTGGAAACAAAATTTATAGGAAAGAATTTTGTTTTTGATGATAGATTAGGAGAGCGTATTACGGATGATATTATAAGTGTTTGTCATCAGTGTGAAGAAAAAAGCGACAGACATGTAAACTGCGCTAATGATGATTGTCATTTGCTTTTTATTCAATGTGAATCCTGCAGTGAAAAATATCTCGGAACCTGCACTCCTGAATGTATGCATATTGTACAGCTTCCTGTTGAAGAACAACGCAAACTCCGTAAAGGAAAAGTAAAGGAACATGCACATTCAGTTTACAAAAGCAGATTGCGTCCTAACCTGCGTGAAGTATTAAACTCAATTAAGCCGGCGTAAAATCTTTTTTATGCTACATATAAACTTTGCAGGCTACATCAATACTTTCCTTAACAGGTATAAATTTATAATTCAACAACTGCTGAATCTTTGCATTGTTGTATTTATATTTTTTAAAAGCAGTGATGGCAGTACTTCTTGTTATTAAAGGTTTTTTACCAGGTGTTAATTGATTATAAAATCACTGTGCCTTCCGGAAAATTGCAACTCATGGATGCTACAGGCAGATTACTTTTTTATTCCGATTTAGAAATGCTAAACGGAACGATTAAATATAACAGCAGTAAATTAATGGAAGGAGTTTATTTCTTACATTTGATAACAGCCGCAGAATCTATTACTAAAAAATTATTAATCATTAAATAATTCATTTATATATGAAAACACAAACA
>JBDTVD010000303.1:0-4647 GCA_040007375.1 Bacteroidota bacterium
AACATAATTATTTATTCCAATTGTTGGATCTACCAGAACGGAATCTTCAATTACAGTTAATGGAATATCATCACCTGAACGACTCAGTGCATGAACATTACTTAATCTGAGATTTAATACCTGCCTTACTGCAATATTATCAGTAGTTACAATTCCAAATGTTCCTATTGTACCAAAAACATTATATACATTGTTATGATCAATGCGTGTTGTTGCTGCTTCAATTAATCCTGAACCTGCATAATGTTTTTCAAAGGCAAACAAATCTGTTTGATAAGAACCCATTATTGATGATGAGTAATCAATCATTCCGATCTGTGAAGTGTCAATTAATGTTGGATCTAATTCAACAGTAAAAGAAATACCATAAATGCTGTCAACCAGTTGTATTGCAGTTCCTATTTTAATATTAATATTCAGATACTGATTAATTGCAATGGTATCCTGACTTGCTTCCAGGTAAACAGAAGGAAGATTGGTAACTACAGGATTTAACACATTGCGTGGCGGATGATTTAATCCATAGTTTAAAGAGATTGCATTTGAATCATTTAAATCTATAACACCATCACCATTGCAATCTGCATGTTTATAATTAGCACTGTTAAAGAAGAAACCACTCCAGTCGTTGGCAGGTTGTGCAATCCAGTTTAAGGAAGCACCGGAACGAACAGGTCCGGTGTAACCATATCCTAATCCTATATATAAAAAGTCGTCGTTGGTTACAGATAGATCACTATTTGCATCTCCAGGCCATACATCAGTCACGTTAACACAGGAAGTAAAAGTCCAGCCTTGATTGTTTCCTAAATCAACAGAATTTGCTCCGGCGTTAAACGGTACACCAGCAGCAATAATTCCATTCAACTGTAAATAATCCAGACAAACTGTTCCTGTGCCTTTATATATAACAGGATTTCCTGACAACATTCCATTCAGCAAATGAATTTCATTTCCTGCTGAAGAATTGGCGATGAAAGAAGTGTTTATAGATAACGTATCAGTTATGTCCAGTATAACAGTTTTTCCGGGATTATTTAAAAAAAGTATTTCTGTGGAGAGCTTGCCAGCAGTTATGAAGCAAGTGTCGGATGCATCAATAACAAGCTTTCCTATTACAGAAGGTGTAAGCTGATTTATAAAATAGGTATGTGGATAAGTAGTAAGGTATTGACCGATTCTTAATTCATCCGCTGAAATTTCATTAACATCATACTCTGAAGCTTCAACAAGATCAAATGATGCATTACCGGAAATAAGTACGCTTCTTACATAATGATAATGCGCAGGAACAGAAAAGAAAATTCCCATTCCTATAACAGTAGCGGAATCTGCATTAATTACTGTATTAAAACCCGGAATAGAATAAGCATAGTAATAAGCCGAAAGCTGTAATGTAGAACTTCCCAGATTTACAACAGTATAAGGAGGAACGTCTGCAGGATATATATAAAATGATTTTGCAATGACAGTGATATTGTTGAAGGAAACTATTCCTGAATCAATTGTCACCGTTCCCAATGATGGATCTAAATTGATATCGTTTAAAACCGTCCATGTTCCACTTAAAAAATGCAGATGAGTGTTATCAAGATTAATGGATGCTGATGCAAACAGGTGTGATGTTGCGTCGCTTTTAAATTCAATCGTGTAAATATAATTCCAGGTGATAAGTGATGAAAGTAACATTGATCCCCCAACCGTAATGTTTCCTCCTAATGAAAAAATTGCTGCCTGATTAATACCGGAAGCATTAAATGATTTGCAGGAAACAGGAGTAGTGCTATAAACAGAATCGCCAGCTTGTGTAAATGAATTAGCATCGAAAATAACATTATCAAGTAGTGTTGGTGGAGAAAGATGAAATGTTGTTCCACCACTTGAATTGGCCCAATGATTTGAATAATCATTCCAGTCGCCTGCTCCTCCAACCCAATAATAATCACCAGTTACCGGTGCACATGGCGCAAATTGTAAATTGAAATTATTTCCAGCATCTGTACTGGAGGCACCTGTATATATAGTTCCATTACCAATAGCAGTAATTTTCGAAATAACTAAACTGTCAAGACATGCAACACCCTGCAATAATTCAATATAACTTCCCGGTGGATTTGTTGATCCCGTAACAGCACCTGTTGAACCCGGAGAAACATGTGTATCAAAAAAAGTATTAATAGTTAATGTATCATTTGAATTAAAACTAATTGGTTTATGGAAAGAGATGTTATCGTTAAGAGTTACTTCAAGTCGGTTTATTCTTGAATGTCCCTGTCGTAATGTGAGGCCTGCAGCGGAAGTGAGATTATTAATATTACAATTACCTGTTAACTGAACAAAACTTTTTGCCTGTACTAAACCGTATTGCTGTGATGTTTCTGCTGCAAAATCAATAACTGCTGAAGCACTATCCATAATAACAGTTGCACTATCCATATCCATCTGAATGTGATAATCTGTATTACTAAAAGGATTTCCTGCAGACCAGATCCATGTTTTAAATATAGAGTTTCCTGCAATCAAATTTTTTGGTGTTGTTGAATTGGTAAAAGAAATGGCCGAAGGAAAAGTTAAAGTTTTGTCATTGGTAAATAATGTTCCACTGTTCAATCGTAATGTTGTACTACAATTCATATCATCATCAAGATTCCAAATACCAGTGCCATTAAAAGTTACCAATCCAAAGACAGTACTTCCGCTGTGAATAAGGTTATTGATACCACCTGAATTAAACTCAATGAAAGTATTTATTGGCTGCCCTGTTGAGTTTAAAAACAATGTGGGAGAATAAGTGCCAAATGATCCGTAACAATATGCAGTGTTCGATGGAATCTCATATTGAAGTTTTAATGTATCAATCGTTGTTGCATAGAAATCTCCAAACTGAAATGCCACATCAACTTTTACAGTATCAAATGCACCCAGTCCGGAATTAACATCAAAAAATACTCTTGATATAGCAACAGGTGAAGTGGGTGGATGAATGTTTCCGCCGCTTGTTGTTGCCCAATGCGCTGTATCGCTCCAGTTACCCTGACTACCAACCCAGAAATAATCAGTTGAATCTTGTACTTCACATGTATCTGTTGCTATGAAATTATAAGTGTATTGGCCGCAAACAGGATAAGTTACATGTGCAGTGTAATTTCCGGATTGAAATGCAGGAATGCTGTGTGATGTATCACTAAGTGTTATGATATTTCCCGGAGGAATAGTTTCAAATGTCCACGTAATATTGGTTGCTTCGTTTGGAAGTGAAAGAAAAGTAGAATCACAATAATATATAGAATCAGTATGATTAAAAATATTTGTAACGATACTGGTATCACTATCGGTACAACCATTGGCAGGATTAGTTATTGTTATAATTACAGGTTGATTAATCAGCAGCTCATCAATAATAAATAATGGTAGTGTGTCGTAGGTAACTCCATTAATAGACCAGTTATAAGTATAATTTGCAGATGGAACCACTGTTGCAAAAAGTGTTGATACGTTGCAGGTGATCCAGTCCTGTATCGGTACAATATTGCAGGTGCAGGTATCAACCACAACAAAAGTTTTTACAAAAAAACATCCCTGCAAATTGATTGTACAATAATAGTGACCGGTATCACTCGCCAGGTTGGTTTGAGTTGTTGGTCCGTTTGTCCATGAATAAGATGCACCGGGAAAACTTCCGGCATCAAGTACAAAAGGATTAAACACTCCACAAACTATAATACTGTCTGTAGTATTAAAATATGCAGTTTGTGCAATAGTATCTGAATCATAACAACCATTCACCACATCAGTTACTTCTGCAATTATGGTTTGGTTTATAACAGGAGCAATTAACTGAGGATTTTGAACAGTTGGATTTTTAAACAGATTAGCAGGCTTCCAGTTGTATATATATAAACCCGGAGTTGATGTTGTTACTGATAAAGTATTTCCTGCACATATAGTATCAGGAGATGTAATATCAGCAGTAAAACCATTGCATGGACTTGCTGTTGATGAATCAGATTTTAAGGATCCTGCCTCCAGTAAAATAGCAGTATCGAAATCATGATCACTATCGTCAGCAACTGCAATTTTAATATGATAAGTCTGTCCGGCCTGAACATTTATTGATGATGTGATGTCAAATGTATATCCATCATAAATATATTGTGTTCCATTGGTGTTGTCAGTATAAAACACACAATTAGTGCAGGGACCAATATTGGCTGCTCCGTTATTAACTGTGTTGGTATTAACAGGTGTTAATGTTGAAGGGAGTACGGCTGCATTATAAATTCCTGCTATTCCAGGTCCGCTTATATATATAGCAGCAGGATCAAAAAATCCTGTTGTTGAATATTCAGGATATTCTTCACTTGCATATATAAATTTTATTTCCAGTTTATTAAAGAGCGGAACTACATCAAACTCAAGCACCGCTGCATCTACTGTTGGAAGCGGAGATACCAATGCATCCAACTGTGCGTCACCAGCCATATTTGTATTAACACTGGAAAACGAGGAAGCAGGAGCCGCCGCTGCAGCAACTGATCCTGAAGAAAGAATTACACCGCTGTTCATTCCTAAGTTACATCCGGCACAACTAAATTGTCCTTTGCTTAAAGCGCTACCTGTATAAGTCACATTTGCAACAGCTGCAAT
>JBDTVD010000304.1:0-4635 GCA_040007375.1 Bacteroidota bacterium
TTCTTCAAACGGAACATTAATCTCCACTCTCGTTCCACATGGTTTTCCTTCTGCGTCGTAAAGATCCGTAATAATCACTGTTCCTTTTTCCTTTACTTCCTGCTGCAATAATTCCAATCTTCCTTCCGTAACACGCATACCTTTTGATTCATGCGTCTGGATTTTTGAATTTTTAATTCTCAATGCTTCTTCTCTTCCAACACCTGAATCTTCAATAATACATTGCAGCATTTCATCTGTTAAAGTAATACTGAGAAACAGAGTCTTCTTTCCTGTCTGATGTGCAAGTCCGTGAACAATTGCATTCTCCACGAATGGCTGCAATACCATGGTTGGAATTTCTGTGTCATTAATATCAATGGAAGGATCTAAATGCAATGTGTATTCAAACTTTTCTGTGAGACGAAGATTTTCCAGTTCTATATAATTATTGAGAAGATCCAGTTCTTTTTTAAGTGAGATGAAATTTTTATCAGATTCAGAAAGTATGCTTCTTACCAGTCGTGCAAATTTATTCAGATAGCGGGAAGCCTGGTCGGCATCATTTTTCAATATATAATTATCAATTGCATTCAGACAGTTGAAAATAAAATGAGGATTCATCTGTGCACGCAATGCCATCAATCTGGTTTCGGCTACTTTCTTATCAATCTCCAGTAATTTAATTTCTTTTTCTGCAAGCACCTGTGCAGCCTGTGCATTTACAATTTTTGTTGCACAGATAGAAGCCATCGTTTCCAATATGCGCTGATGCATTTTAGTAAAGAAATGTTTTTTATGATGTTCTGAATCTATTACACCAATAACTTTTCCTTCATGCACAATGGGGACTGCTATTTCACTGAAGCGCATGGCATCATCCAATATATAACGACCATCTTTACTGGTATCGTTAATCCTTTCTGTTTTACCACTCACCGCCACACTACCAACAATTCCTTTTCCAATTGGTATTTCAATAGGATTGGAAATTGTTTTCTGATCCATTGTTTTATCACCCAATGCAGCTTTCTGAATCAATATATCTTTTTCCTCATCCAGTAAATAGATTACACAATCTTCAAAACCTAATCGTGAAATACAGTTACGTGCCATGTCCCACAATATTTCTTCTGCATTGCTATTTGTATATTCTGAATTCGCAAAATACATTATGGCTTGTTCAGCTTCCAGTAGTTTCTGCTGACGTTCACGATAACGCACATATAAACGTATTACCATAAACATAAGAAATGCAAGCAGAAAGCGGAACCACCACGTCTGATAAAATATTTTTGTAATACTGATGTTAATCGTCGTTTGTTTTTCACTTTCCTGACCAAGATTGTTAATTGCCTTTACTTTGAATATATATTTTCCTCCGGGAACATTAGTGTATGTTGCTGTTGCTCTTTTCCCTGCATTCACCCAATCTTTATCAAAACCTTCGAGCTTATAAAAGAATTGATATTTATTTCTGTCAACTCCTGTTAGAATGGAATAATCAATGGAAAAAAAATTTTCTTTATAACTCAACTGCAATCCATTCATCCATCTTGAACGGAGCAGAGGCTCTTCAAAAATTCTTAAATTACTTATTATGACAGGAGGAACTGTCATCTTTTTAATTTGGTTGGAAGGATTTATTTCAATGATAGCATCCAGCATTCCACTTAAAATATTTCCATTCTGCAGTTTGTAAAATTTATTGCGGTACTGGTAATCCGACTCTCCGTATTCTATAGAAAAATTTTCAAAGCGTTTGGTTGTGGTATCATAAACAGAAAAATAATTATAAGCAGCCACCCATATTCTCCCGAAGTTATCAGTAGTAACAGCCTGGCAATGATCAAAGGCAAGACCATCAGGTTCTCTATATATAAAAGATTTACTTGTACGCGGATCAAACTTTATCAATCCATTTGCTGTTGACGTAATCCATAAAAAACCATTGCTGTCCTCACAGAGAGATGACATCACTCCGGTTTTACTAACCTTGTTTAATGTTTTGTCGCTTAGGTCGTAAGTTGTAAATGCATCTTTCAATGGATTATATCTGCCCAATAAATTATTTTCCAGTGAACTAATCCATAATATGTTTTTGCTGTCGAGAAATAAGCGATACACATTACTTGCTTTTATTCCTGTGTTCTTAAAATAGTTCTCATCAAATTTTTTATAACTGTTATCGAAAGTGTTGAAGCTATAAAAACCATCCATATCACCCATAAAATAAAGAGTACCACTTCTGTCGAAATACATTTGCCGTACCGACTGATTTTGTATATCCTCCGATTTACTGATGCCATTAAAAGCAGTGAACTGATGAGTTATAGTGTTGAATATATATAAACCATTCCGTGTGCCGAGCCACAAATCATCATTCCTGGGGACAATGCTAAGTACTGAATTGTATCTGCCGGAAGAATCAGGATGTTTTATAAAATCAGGAAGAGGATAATTCAGGTATTCTCCTTTTTTCATGTTGAAGTTAAAAAGTCCAGCGCCATCAGCACCAAACCACACCAATCCATCCTTCTGTTCGTAGAAAGTAACAATATTGTTGTATTTTTTTATCGAAGGAAATTTTTCTGCAGGTTTGTAAATTGTATAAACTGATTTCTCCGGATTGTAGTACGATATTCCATTCAAACCGCCAATCCATATAGTTCCGTCCTTATCTTCATACACATCCCAGAAGAAGTTAGAGTTGACAGATTTCAGATTCAGGTCATCATGATAAAACTCATTCACTTTTCCGGAGTTGTCATCTATATAATACAGTTTATAATTCCATCCTGATATCCATGCGTTATTATGTGAATCCACAAAGATGGTGGAAAGAGCTCCCCTGCTTTTGTCTCTGTTAAATGGAGAAAGATCAATCGTAGTTAATTTCCCTTTGTTGAAATCATATATACAATAGAGTTGAGAGTTGTTCTCGCCGTAGTGTATATTGCCTCTGTGATCAAATGTTACAGGATATATAATGCTATCCGTATATATAGGCAAATGCTCAGGGTTGTTGCGGAAGTTATAGGCAACTTTTTTATCGGTATCAAAATAGTTCAGGCCTTTACTTGTTGCCAGCCATATTCCATTTCGTACAGGATCTTCCACTATTCCGTTTTTGTGAATAGCTTCACTGCTAACACTGGTGATATCTGATTGATAAGGACGGTAATTCTTAAACTTTTTTTCTTTAACAAGAAACTCATAAAGTCCACCATTGGAGCAACACCATATAGTACCTTTCCTGTCGCATAAAATAGTACTTGCACCATATATATTTACTTTTTTCGATGAATCATCATAAAGAAGATAATTACGAAACTTTCCTTCCAGCTTATCATAACAACTGATTCCTGATCCTGTTGCACACCAGATATTTCCATTGTGATCTTCGCATACATCATGCACCGTATTATTCAGCAGTGTAGTGGAGTCGTGCGGATTGGATTTATAAATCTGGAAAGATGTTCCGTCATATCTGTTTAATCCATCATAAGTACCAATCCATAAAAAATTTTCTTTATCACGACAAAAACTATTTACAATTCCATTTGATAATCCGTCTTTAACACCGGTATGATTAAAAATAAATTCATTCTGTTGTGCATCAGCAGAGCATGTAAAATAAAGTATAAATAAAAATGATCTGAAAAACCTGTTAGCGGCTGCCTGCATAAAGATGGTTGCAATTGATTTTCATCATATTTATCCAAAGAAAGAAAAATTTGATGAAGTAGCAAAAGGGATAATTATAAATTCTGAATTATAAATTATAAATGAGGAGAGGGTCCAAGAGAGATTATTAAACTTCAACAATTCGGTTTAATTCACTTAAAAGCGACACATTTTCAAATCTTCAAATTACCTCATTTGTTAAAAAAAATAAAATTTTTCGGTAATATAGAAATTCATTATTTTAGCCGGTAAAGTGACTTTTATGTATCCTGAAAAAGCTGAAGAGATTATTACAGAACTGCTGAACAGCAGGCTTTCTCCAAATCTCTTTTATCATAATTTATATCATACAAAAGGTGTGGTTTCCGCTGCTATGGAACTTGCTGCTCTGGAAGGAATTACTGATGAGGAAGAACTTTATCTGCTCATAACTGCTGCATGGTTTCATGATGCAGGATATATAAATGCTTATGAGAAGCATGAAGAGGAAAGTTGCAAACTGGCAATGAATTTACTTCCTGCTGCGGGTTATTCACAAGAGCAGATTCACCGCATTTGCACTTTAATAATGAAAACACATGTTCCGCAATTGCCGGAAACATTACTGGAGAAAATAATATGTGATGCTGATCTGGATTACCTTGGAAGAAATGAATTTCCACGTGTGAGTAAAGAACTTTTTAAAGAGTGGAAAGCAAGAGATAAAGTGACTGAGGAAGCAGAGTTTAATAAGATGCAGATCAATTTTCTTCAGGCACATAAATACTGGACCAACTCCTCACGTAAATTACGCGAACCGGTGAAAGCTGCACATCTGCAGAAGCTTAAGGAAATTATAAATTCTGAATTATAGGAAGGAAATTATAAATTCTAAATTAGAAATTGTAAATGGGCTGCGCATGCCACATCTAAGCGTAGTTTGTAACTACGGGATGGATGAATATTAATTCAACGCATGATCAAAGAAAT
>JBDTVD010000305.1:0-4625 GCA_040007375.1 Bacteroidota bacterium
AGTATCCTCCATCATTATCTCCTCCACCTTCCTGAACAGGATTATTTTTTTTCTTTCGTAATGCAAACGGATTATCCTGCGCACCGAATCTGTACGAGAAAGAAAGTGTTGCTACTTGTGATTCTCTTCTTCTTACACTATCCAGCACATAAAAATCCTGGTCCTGGTGAATGTCAAATTTCCGTGTTTTAAAAATATCAGTAACATTAAAACCAAGTGATGCTTTTCCTTTCCAGAAATCGTATTTCACACCTGCATCTACACCACTCATCATACTTCTTATAGTACGTTGCGGTTGTCTGTCGGGTGCTGAATACATTCCTGTTAACTGAGCAGTAAAATTTTTCATCAGCTTCCAGTTTGCTGTTAATCTTGTATTCCAGTTGGTATTGGTTCCTGTAATATCAGGATCCACATTAGAGCCATTTACTGTATTTTGAAAAACATTAAAACTCCACATCAGGCTTCCTGCTTTTGCCTGGTAACGTAAAATACCTTCCAGTCCAATATTATCAGCAGTGTTAAAATTTAATACAGTGTAGGTGGAGATGCCTGTTGTTTCATCCACTAAATGATAACGGGAAATCACATCATCAATATGACGGTAGTAAACGGTTGCAGTTGCAGTTATTTTATCGAGTGTTTTTGCATAACTCAATTCTGCGGAGTGAATATATTCAGGCAATAAATAGGGATTACCGGTACGGATGTTCAGTGTATCAGAATAATCAACAAAAGGATTCAGCGAATTAATATTCGGACGATTGGTTCTTCTGCTGTAACTCAATTGCAGGTCATTTGATTTCTTCCAGTTGTATTTTATAGAAGCACTTGGAAAGAAAGCTAAATAATTTCTGTCAATATTTACAGATGTTGTTTTAGAATCACCGTTTGTGAGTGTTTGTTCAGCACGTAATCCTGCACTGTAATCTAAAAATTTAATCTTACCACTATATAATGCATATCCTGCCAGAACATCTTCTTCATATATAAAATGATCAGTGTATTGAATGTCGTTAAGATAAAAACCATCACTTAAAACTTCAGCGTGTACATCATTATCATTAATGCGTTGTGTGGCTTTTAATCCTGTTTCCAGTTTAGCATTTGCAAATGGATGTGAGTAATCTGCCTGTGCAATGGCTGATGTAAAAGTTGCAGCACTGTTATTCAATTGGTAAGGAACTTCTAAAGATGTGCCTGAATAACTATTATCTTCTCCACGGTCACTCATTGAATAAGTAGCACTGGCTGTAAGTTCACTTTTGCTGTCTTTAAATGTACGTCGGTAATCAAGAGTTCCTTCCAGTGTATTATTATCCTGAATTGATTTTTCATAACGGGTAGAAACAGCATCTTCTCCTGAAAAATAATTTATTAAATTGATATTCGACTCCGGATCATTTTCATCACGCATAGAATAAGAGCCGGAAAGACCAATGGTATTCTGATTATTCAGATTATAATCGAAACCTGCTTTAACAGTATGAAAAACATTTTTCTGTTCACCTTCACTACTGCTTTTAATTTCTTTGAAAGTAATTTCCTGTTTATAAATCTGGTCGCTGTTACTTTCTGATTCTCTTTCTTCAGAGCGGAAAGAATAATTTCCAAACACATTTAATTTTGCTCCGCGATGGTTTAATCCAACTGAAGCATTGTATTTATTATTGGTACCAACACTCAATGTGGTATTCCCATTAAGCCCTTTTAATTTTCCTTTTTTTGTTTTTATATTGATGATACCTGCCATTCCTTCTGCATCATATTTCGCTGATGGATTTGATATCACTTCCACTGATTCAATTGCACTTGCAGGAATCTGTTGCAGTATTGCCTGTCTGCTTCCTCCTGTTAACGTGGATGGTTTTCCATCAATAAAAACAGTAACAGCACCACTACCACGCAGACTTACATTTCCATCCATATCAACAGTAACAGAAGGTACATTTTGCAAAACATCAGTTGCTGTTCCACCAACATTAACAAGATTCTTATCTACATTGTAAACTTTTCTGTCGATGCTGTTTTGAAAATCACTTTTCTCTGCAGTGATATCTACTTCATTAAGATTTTTTCCGGAGACGTTCATCTTAACAACTCCTATATCATATGATCCTTTTTGTGGAGTGAGCATTACAGGTTCTGATTGCCAGTCTGCATAACCAATAAAAGAAATCTTAATGCGAAATCTTCCCATTGCAGGAAGTTCTGTTACTGTAAATTTTCCTTTTTCATTGGAAAGAGATCCACCTTTCAGTGAAGAATCACGCACACTGAAAACTGCAATGGCTGCGTATTCAACAGGCTCTCCACTTGCAGCATCAATTACGGAACCTAAAATAATTCCTGTTTTAGGAGTATTTGCCAGTGAAGCAGAATCAGGTCGCTGACCTTGCGGGAACTGAGCAAATGAAATGGAAGGAAGTAGTGAAATAAAAACCAGGAAGTATTTAAACATATTGCAAAAGTATAAACTTACAACTTTGTAAGCGAGGTCTCAGATGAACTTCGTTACAATGAGTTTAAATCAACTTCTGCAATGAATTCTTAAAATAAGGTTAATAATTTCTGAATGCGGTGTATCCACCACTTATATATCCTGTTATATGACCACCTGGAAACTGTGTGGAGTAGATATCAATCGGTCCATCGAAAGATGCTTCTACCATTCCACCGGCAGAAGGTGTTGCTATAAGTGTATTTCCTCCGGTGCCTGTTACATTAGAAATTATTGAAACCGGAATGCCATTCATCATCATTGTAAACTCAAGACTGTTTGTACTGTTCCATATATAATTTCCTGATTGATAATTGCTGCAAACCAAATCATAATGACTGGTATAGTTAGAAGCATCATCAAACGATGTAAGTGCAACTTTTGAACTTGCTGGTTGTGTAAATGTGCTTACATCGCAATGATTTGTTGTTATCATATATTGCTGGTTGCCAAACTGAGAAGTTAATATGGAGAATGTAAAATTACCTGGTGCAGCAGAAGAGCAGAGTGGAATCAAACCAATATTAAACACATCACATAAATGAACAGCAGCTGGTGTTACTGTGTATTGATTAGAAAGACCTCCGTATGAAACTGTAATTGTATAGGTAATACCAGGAGTTACAATAAATGCAAATTGTCCGTTTGTACCGGTAAGTTGTGAATCCCAATATCCGAATGGAGAAGTAATAACTGCAAGGCCGGAAACAGGGAAATTATCACAATCAGCTATTGTTCCTGTTATTAAAAGAGTAGAAAGACTTCCGTTAAATATAAGGTCAGGAACTATATAATTCTGCCCAACAGCCAATGTTGGAACTGTTTCAGTCTGCGTAAAGCTATTATTATCACTACCAAATATAGGTTCAGGACCAATACCAGCTCTTACATTTCCCTTATAATATCCTGCACTGTTTGACACAGCACCATACATGCCACCCAGAGAAATATTTATATTGGCCAGTGGTGATCCGTCACAGGATTTAGCATAACCTGATATTACTGCACCCATAACAGGTAAATCGATATTCCACCAGCTGAAATGACTTACTGAACAACTATATATATTACCGTTTTTCACTGCACTGCCTTCTTCTTTCCATAAACCGGTGTTTGTATCAAAGTGCCATGTTGGTATAGTTGCCGGAGCATTTATTAGTTGTGATGATGCAACAGGAAATGTAAGCTCTGCAGTTTTTCCTGCAGCAAGATTCAGCTTCGCTCCTGTACCATCATAAAGTTCAATGTTCATCATTCCAAAACTCAACAGAATTTTACTTTCTCCATTTGCATCTGTTGCCATTAAATCACTGCCAGGAATTTTTTTATTCAGATTATTATCATCAGCATTTATATAATTCATTTTTACTGTAACAGATCCACTATATATAGATCCGTCGCTATTTGCAATGGCATCTGGAGGAAACACAGCTTTCGCACCATCAGGAAGTGAAACCGTTCCACCGCTTGTAGCTGAGAAAGCAAACGATCCTTCAACCGGAAATATCACTGCATTGGCGTAAGTAATTTCACCAGGATACGGATGTAAGCCCATATACTGATCAACAAAACCTGAATGCTCCAGCTTAACTACACATCTGCCTTCACTAACACTAATATTTTTCAGAATATATATTCCATTTGCATCTGTTGTTGCAGTATTGCCATCAATAGTTGCAATTACACTGGAAACTGGATCTCCGGATTCATCAGTAATACGGCCTGAAATGGAAGTGGTAACTTTTGATGAAGCAGTTGAAGTTCCTCCTGAAAGGGTATCATTCTCATTGTCCTTTTTGCAGGAATTACAGAAAATAAACAGGAGAACAAGAAGCAGTAGTTGAGGGGATGTTTTCATATAACAATAATAGGTTTTTGGAATAAGACAACCCGCGCCATAGTTTTAAATTTGTAGACAGGTCTGGAACGGGTAATTGATGTTCAATATAAAGCAGGACGGAGATTTATTGATAAGCGTTGCATCCCGGAAAAGTGCTGAGTGCTGAGTGCTGGGTACTGAGTGCTGAGTGCTGGGTGCTGAGTGCTGAGTGCTGAGTGCTGGGTGTTGAGTGCTGATTGCTGATTGCTGATTGCTGAGTGCTGAGTGCTGAGTGCTGAGTGCTGA
>JBDTVD010000306.1:0-4613 GCA_040007375.1 Bacteroidota bacterium
ACAGCAATAGAAATATTAATTCCCGGATACTGAACACTTATAAACTCTTCAATTTTCTCGTGTAAATAACCCGTTGAAAGAACTACATGATTAAAATCCTGTGCGAGTAATTTATCAATTATATATTTCAGAAAAGGTTGATCATTAACCGGAGCAAGCACTTTTGGCTGATCAGCAACAACTGAACGCAACCGTGTGCCAAGACCACCAGCAAGAATGATACATTCCTTCAGCAACGCTTTTATTTTTTATGAAAAAAGTTTTTCTTCAATCAGCTGGCAGATGATATGTCCGGCCATAATGTGTGATTCCTGGATGCGAGGTGTATCATTACTTGGAATGCGTAATATATAATCGCATGCATCTTTCATTTTACCACCGCTTTCACCGGTAAGACCAACAGTAATCATTCCCTGTTTGCGTGCTTCCTCCACAGCAAGCAAAATGTTTTTTGAGTTACCGGAAGTACTTATGGCAAACAGAACATCACCTTTCCTGCCTGTTCCTTTTATCATTCTTGAATACACTACATCATAGGAATAATCATTGGCAACTGCTGTCATGTACGAACTGTTTACATGCAACGCTTCAGCAGGTAAAGGATCACGATCCGTATAAAATCTTCCTGACAATTCCGCTGCTATATGTTGAGCATCAGCTGCACTTCCACCATTTCCGCAGAAGAGCACTTTATGTCCATTCTTAAAAGCATCAGCAGTAACTTCCGCAATCTTATTTAACAACGAAACCATTGTTTCATCATCAACCATCTTTTGTTTGGTTTCTATTGATGCTTTAATAATATCCTTTATCTGCTTATTCATCTTTATAAACGCTGTTTAAATCTTAATCGAACTAAAACTATTAAATTGACCAGGTTGTTAAACCACCTTTTGTAAAACTGTATTTTTTAAATTCTCCTCCAAATGATTTCAATGCATTCATTACATTATATCTTGTAACGCCAGGACAATAGAAAATCATAAATCCTCCACCACCTGCTCCGGAAATTTTTCCCCCTGATGCACCTGCTTTCTTGGCTGCATTATATATATCATCCATCAGGTTGTTACTGATTCCTTCAGCCATCTGTTTTTTATTCTTAAATCCGATGTCGAGAATTTCACCAATAGCATCTATATTTCCCTTCAGTAATGCTTCCTTCATTAACACAGATTGTTCCTTGAGATTGTTCATCGCTTCAATCGACTTCATATTCTTGTCTACAACATTTTTACTCTGCTGTTCAATTATTGACGAAGAGAAACGACTGGTAGCAGTATAGTATAACAGCAGGTTATTCTCCAGTTCATTCAGGTAATGTTGTTTTATGCGGAGTGGATTTACAATTACTTTATCACCGGAATAAAACTCCATATAATTTACACCACCAAAAGTTGCTGCATATTGATCCTGCTTTCCTCCTGCCTGCATCAGATCTTCCCTTTCAATACTATATGCAAGATGTGCAATATCATATTCACCAAGAGGCAATCGAAGCCATTCCACAAAAGCACCTAATGCTGCAACTACCAGTGTAGAAGAAGTACCAAGACCGGAACCGGCAGGAACATCAACATAAGTGGTAAGACGGAATGAAAGCGGCTTTTTTGTAAAGTCACGAACCACTCTGTTATATATACCTTTTAATAGTTCCAGTCTTCCATCAACAGGCAACTGCATTGCAGAATCCATTGATTCCATTTCTTCTTTATCCATTGCATGAAAAACAATTTTACCATCATCAGTAGGTTCAATGGTAGCCGTTGCAAAAAGAGAAATAGTTGCATTTAAAATAGCACCACCATATAAATCAGAAAAAGGACTGACATCAGTTCCACCTCCTGCAAGACCGATACGTAAGGGTGCTTTACTTCTTATTATCATAATTTACTTTTTGTACGGTTAAGTTGTTCCAGTGCATTCACCACATTCAACCAGCTGTATTTTTGTTTTTCCTTTTCCACCTGTTTCTTCATCGCCTCCTGATCCACTTTTGTATAATAAGTTACGATGGCATCAGCAATTGAAATTGCATCTGCCTCAGTAACAAAACCTGTTTCTCCATTCACAACAGTATCGGGAAGGCCTCCAAAATTAGATACGATCATCGGCTTATCAAAATGGATGGCCAGCGAAGATACTCCACTTTGCGTGGCATTGCGGTAAGGTAATATTATCAGGTCAGCTATGCTGAAATAATACTTTACTTCTTCATCAGGTATAAAATCACTTTTAATGACTACCTTATTATATATATCCAGATTTTGGATCAGATCATCATAATAACTTCTCTCCTCATAAAATTCTCCTGCAACAAGTAATCTGATGTTGAGTTTCCGTACACGTTCATCAGCCAGTGCATGCAGCAGAATATCCAGTCCTTTATACCGGCGCACCAACCCAAAGAAAAGCAGGTACTTATCTGCAGCATCAACATTCAAATACTTTGATGCTTCTACTTTACTTACGCTGTTACCATAAGTATCATAAACAGGATGTGGAACAATTAATTTATTTTGAGATGATGTAAATACTTCCAGGTCTTTATCCACCTGTTTCGTCATGGTAACATAACCGGAACAGGATTGTATAAAATATTTGCTGAACGGTTTATCACCCATCCGTTTTTCGTGCGGAATCATATTATGAATAACAGCAAGACATGCAGTTGTTTTATTTTTTCTGATGATGCGTGCAATTGTTCCATAACACGGAGCCATCAACGGTAACCAATAATTAAATATTACCAGTTGAGGATTGAGTTTCCGTATTTCCTTCCCGATTTTTATCCAGTTGAAGGGATTGATGGAATTGATGGCAACTTTTATTGAAAGATCAGCTGGCGGTTGATCACTGCTGAATTGTGTTTTGCCGGGAAATAAAAAGGAAGGATACTGCAGTGAAAATGTATAAACTGTAGTCTGATAATTCTGCTTAACAAATTCCTGGGCCAGCCGTTGTGTATAGGCAGCAATACCACCGCGCAGTGGATAAGCAGGGCCAATGACTACAACGCTTTTCAACCGAGATTAATTTTCTTTTCGATGAGATAATTATTCCGCTCCGTTGCATTCCTGGAAATAAGTTCACTTACAAATCCGGCAAGAAACATTTGTGTTCCGATAATCATACAGGTAAGTGATATATAAAAAGAAGGGCGATCTGTTAACTGCCTTGCCAGAATATGATTGGAAATAAGATAGAGTTTGTTGATACCAAGATACGCTGCAAACAGAAATCCGATACAGAATAATAAGGTTCCTATAGTTCCGAAGAGGTGCATGGGTCTCTTACCAAAACGGGATACAAACATGATAGAAAGCAGATCGAGAAATCCATTGATGAATCTTTCTAATCCGAATTTTGTGGTTCCGTATTTACGTGCTCTGTGTTCTACTATTTTCTCTCCGATATTGGAAAAACCTGCCCACTTTGCAATCACCGGAATGTAACGATGCATCTCACCATAAACTTCAATGCTCTTTACCACTTCCGAACGATATGATTTGAGTCCGCAATTGAAATCATGCAGATTGTGAATGCCTGACATCTTCTGTGTAATCCAGTTAAAAAATTTACTGGGAACTGTTTTACTGATCGGGTCATGACGTTTCTTTTTCCATCCGGAAACAAGATCATAACCTTCCTCCACAATCATTTTATATAAACCCGGAATTTCATCAGGGCTGTCCTGAAGATCTGCATCCATAGTAATAATGACTCTGCCAGTTGCTGCCTGGAATCCATTCTGTAATGCCGCAGACTTTCCATAGTTTCTACGGAATTTAATTCCTCTGCACGAT
Organism: Bacteroidota bacterium; assembly: GCA_040007375.1. Classification (GTDB taxonomy): domain Bacteria; phylum Bacteroidota; class Bacteroidia; order AKYH767-A; family OLB10; genus JANOXC01. The sequence continues at coordinate 3,807 of JBDTVD010000306.1, forward strand.
GGATTTTCTTTTGATATCTGCTCAATAACTGCCCATGATTTATCCTTGCTTCCATCATCAACAAATATCACTTCATAGGAATACTGATTGGCTGACATCACCCTGTGAATCCATGAAGTAAGTTCAGGAAGTGACTCCTCTTCATTAAATAACGGGATTATAACAGAAATATCAATCATATAGATTTTGCAGGATTGCGTTTAAGTACTAAAGCAAAGATGATAGAATAAAAAAGGCCTCCTATTATTTTACCACCGAATTCACCGGATGCCAGACCAGCCATCGTTTTATTTTTAAAATCGTCAAACACGGCTTCATAATAAGAATCACCAAAAATACTTCTCATGCTGGCTTCAGTTGTTTCCAGATCAGATAACATGATCTCTTTATAATTGTCCAGTAATCCGGTATCAATCACCTGTCCGAAAATAAAAACTATTAATGCATATAATATAGCTCCACTGGATGCTGTGAGAAAACCAGCTCTGAATGCTTCCATGAAAGTCATCGGACCACCATTCAGAATTTCATTCCGGTAATACTTCACTGACAGGTAAACAAAGAGTGGTGGAATCCATATTCCAAGCAGAGATGCCTGACCAAGTGGGTTGAAGCCCATCCAGTATAGCAACAAAAACATGGCAAAACCGGCAAGACCACACATGGCCCCGTAATTAACTGACGACTTAAAAGGGCTTGGCTGCATAAGGGTGCAAATGTAATTTTTTAGTTTGTAGTTGTAAGTCCGGAGTTCGGAGAAAAAAAATACAGAATTCAGAATGTAGAATTCAGAATTGATCGACGACA
>JBDTVD010000307.1:0-4581 GCA_040007375.1 Bacteroidota bacterium
GGTGCAGGATTTAATCCCGGATATATATTAAGTGCACAACTGTTTACTTATGGCAGCCCTAATTTTACAAATGATGTTACTGTTGATGAAATATTAAGACCGAATGCTGATGAAAATTATTCACGATTCAATCCGATTTGTAATAATCCATCAATTGTAATTAAAAATGTAGGGTCATCTACATTAACCAGTCTTACTATTAAATACGGAATTAAAAACGGAACACCACAATATTATAACTGGACAGGTTCACTTGATTTTCTTCAAACAGAAACGGTAGATCTTGACAGCATGACATGGGGAGGTTCCACTTCTAACCAGGATAATATTTTTGAAGTAGTGGTAAGTAATCCAAATAGTGTGGCGGATCAGAATGTATGGAATGATACATTACGTTCTACAGTTAATTTCACTCCTGTTTATCCAAATCAGTTCCGACTTGCATTCCGTACTAATAGTGCAGCAAATGAAACAACTTATCAGATAAGAGATGATCAGGGTGTGCTTTTATATAGTAACCAGATGCCGCTTTCTGCTAACACTTTATATATGGATACTTTTAATTTTGCTCCGGGTTGCTATGAATTCCGGATGACGGACAGCGGCAAGGATGGTCTTTCTTTCTTTGCTAATGGTGATGGTAATGGCTATGCACGTTTTATGCAGACCAATGGTACCGCCTCCTGGATCACTTCCTTTCAGGCAGATTTCGGAACTTCTATTGTGCATCATTTTACTGTTGGATTTGCAACCGGTGTGGATGAAAATAAAAAGTCGGAAGCAACATTTGATATTTATCCGAATCCAACCACAGGCAGAGTTACCGTAACTTACAGAGTTGCAGAAAACGAAGAAGTGAAACTGGATATTTTCAATCTGCAGGGACAATTGCTGAAACGTCATGTGGAGCCAGGTGGAAACCAGGTGAAGTTTGAACTTGATGTAACAGATCTGCCTTCCGGATTATATATAGTGCAGATGTCAACAACGGATCAGAAGGTGGTACGTAAACTCGTTCGTCAGTAAAATTTATTGAAAGATCTCAGTAAACAACTGAATGCATTGATTGACGATTATTCCCGTCAGTTAAATGCATTGCAGGATGATGCTGTATATCATTCACCAAAACCCGGTAAGTGGAGTGGAGTGGAAGAAATGGGTCACCTGGTAGACTCTGCACACAGTAATATCAGGCGGTTTGTGGTGAGTCAGTATGAAGAACTTCCTCTCATTGTTTATCGCCAGGATGAATGGGTGAAAATTTCTGATTATCAGCAATGGTCTTTTCAGGATATTGTTCAGTTGTGGAGGATGATGAATATACAGATGTGCAATATCTGGAATGCTATGCCGGAACAATCATATAACAGGTTGTGCCGCACCGGTGCTGATGTTTCTGATCAGCATACTTTAATATGGCTGGCCGCTGATTATATCAAACATGTGAAGCATCATTTACATCACCTGCTTAATCTTGCTCCTGTTAATTATCCCTGAAAGGAAATTTTCAGCACTTTTGTTTTCAAATTACATCAGAGGAAATTTTCTTTTTCCGGATCCTTTAAACATCTGAAATGAAACAGGAGTACAGTGAGAATATATATATACAGCGGCTGATTACTATTGTTGCTGTGGTGCTTTTTCTTGTTAAAATATTTGCATGGTATATCACTAATTCGGTTTCCATTCTTACTGATGCAATGGAAAGCACAGTAAATATTATAAGTGCAGTTGTTGGTTTTTACAGTTTGTATTTATCTGCTCATCCTAAAGATAAAAACCATCCTTATGGTCATGGTAAAGCAGAATTTCTCTCCGCTGCATTTGAAGGATTGATGATCATTGCTGCAGGTATGATTATTATTTATGAAGCAGTGGTAAATCTGCAGCATCCTCATGAGTTGAAGAAACTGGATTTTGGAATTTTGTTAATCGCTGTCACTGCTGTAATAAACTATGCTATTGGAAGCTGGGCTGTAAAAGTGGGAAAGAAAAATAATACATTAACATTGCTTGCTTCCGGTAAACATCTGCAAACAGATACTTATTCTACAATTGGAATTGTTGCAGGTCTTATACTTATTTCTATAACTGGATTAACCTGGCTCGATGGTGTTTTAGCAATGGCATTTTCTCTGCTTATTATATATACAGGTCTGAAGATTATCCGCAGTTCATTATCAGGAATTATGGATGAAGCAGATGATGCATTATTAAAAGAGCTGGTAAGTTATCTCAATGAAAACAGAAAAGAAAACTGGGTGGATCTGCACAATCTCCGCATCATAAAGTATGGAAGTGTTTTGCATCTCGATTGTCATTTAACTGTTCCCTGGTATCTCAATGTGCATGAAGCGCATGGTGCTGTAGATGATCTAAGCAAAATGATCCGTGATAAATATGGTGACTCTGTGGAGTTGTTTGTTCATACAGATGGTTGTCTGGAATTCTCCTGTAAAATATGTATAAAGGAAAATTGTGCAGTTCGTCAGCATGTATTTGTAAAAAAGGTGAATTGGGATGTTGAAAATATCTCACAGAATAAAAAGCATGAGATCAATTCCTGATCACTGTTAACAGGATGATGGTTTTTTAATCTGCGTTTTTTAATCCTGCTTATGTTTAGTTGTTAAATTTGCCCGACTAAAATTTACGCAACTATGCTATTTATTGTTGATGGTGGTTCTACAAAGGCTGACTGGCTGTTATCTGACCGGAAAAAAGTAACCGGTCGGTTTAGTACCATTGGCTTCAATCCTTATTTCCATTCTTCTGAATTTATTTACAAAACGCTTAGTGCCGATACGGAGTTAGGTGCTTTTGCTGATGTAGTGGATGAAGTCAGGTATTTTGGTGCAGGATGCTCATCTCCTGAAAAAAATAAAATCGTGGAGAAAGGATTGAAACAGTATTTCACGAAAGCAAAAATAATTGTTGATCATGATCTGCTTGCCTGTGCTTATGCAACGTGTGGTGATGAGGCAGGAATTGCATGCATCATCGGAACAGGAAGTAACAGTTGTTATTTTGATGGTGAAAAAGTACATGAACATAATTATGGTTTAGGATATATATTAGGTGATGAAGGTAGTGGTTCGTATTACGGAAAGAAACTGGTTACTTCATTTTTATATAAACGGATGCCGCAAAATATTTATGATGCATTCCGTGAAAATTATCAGTTGGATAAAAGCAGTATCGTACGACATGTATATAATGAACCCAATGCAAATGTCTGGCTTGCATCACTCAGTCGTTTTTTAAGTGATTACAGTAATGATCCGTGGATACATGAACTGATCATTCAGGGCATGTACGATTTCATGGATTTATACGTTGTGCATTATGAGAACTATAAAGAGCTGCCGGTGCATTTTGTAGGTTCACTTGCTCATGTATTTGAAAGTGAATTGAGGGAAGCTGCAGCCGGCAGAAATTTAAAAGTTGGAAAGATTATCAAACAGCCGATTGAGGAACTGATGAATTATTTTCTGAAGAAGCAATAGGATATTTTTAGTGCTGTATGGCAAAGAAAAAGAAGAAAGGGAAATTTAAAAGCTGGAAAATTCTTTCGCTGATTTTAATATTGGTTGTTACAGGAATTTATTATCACAAGCAGGTGATAAGATATTCTTATAAAGCGTACAGGTTATATCTGCATATCAGGTATCCTGCTGTTGCACGAAAAGGTGTTATTGATTATCCTCTTGGTTATTCTATTCATGGTATTGATGTATCACGCTGGCAGGATGAAATTGACTGGGCATCATTAAGAGCAAAAACCAGAAATGGTGATACATTGGAATTTCAGTTTGCATTTATAAAGGCAACACAAGGTGTATGGCTGGAAGATCCGATGTTCAGAGATAACTGGAAGGATGCATTGAAGAATCACATTATCCGTGGTGCATATCATTATTTTATTCCCGGAGCAGATGCAAAAAAACAGGCAAAGAATTTTATCAGCAGTGTTGATTTATTTAAAGGTGATTTACCACCTGTTGTTGATGTGGAGGAAACAAAAGGAAAGAGCAGAAAATATATTGTTGCTCAGTTAAAAATTTTTAATGCAGAGATTGAGAAGAAGTATGGTGTTAAACCTGTCATCTATTCCAATATTAATTTTATTGAAAATTATCTGGCTTCCGATTTTGAAGATTATCATTTCTGGGTAGCTCACTATTACCGTGATGAACTTTTAGTGGATGATAATATTAAATGGCTGTTCTGGCAACACTCCGACAAAGCAGGAATGTTTGGCTGCAATTATTCCGTGGATGTAAATGTTTTTAATGGAAGTGCAAGAGAGTTGCGAAAGATTTTGATTCAGTGAGGTTAGTGCTGAGTGCTGGGTACTGAGTGCTGTGTGCTGAGTTGAAAATTATTTTTCTGAGCTCAGCAGTAAAAATCATATTCTTAATTCTGTGTTTTTTTTCAAGCAGAGATAGGAGTAGAGTGGAGGAAGAAAAGTTTTCTTCCGGATTAAAATTAATTTATAATTTATAATTTTGAATTTATAATTTCTTTATTCAACGTAAAGAACCAGTCCCTTCAGATATTCTCCTTCAGGATGATAAACAC
>JBDTVD010000308.1:0-4508 GCA_040007375.1 Bacteroidota bacterium
CAGCAGCAAGTTCCTTGTTTAAACGTGTTGCGTTTCCTGGTCTAACAGATGAATCAATTATTATAAGATCTGCATTCAGATGTCCTGCTATTTTATCGGTTTTGATGAGATGATGTCCGGTGAGAATAATATAATCTACATACATTCTTGCAGAAGATGATTTTAGATGTGAGAGAAAAATACTGTCGGCGAAGAGAATTCGTTTTTCATTGAAAAGAGCATAATGTTCATCAGGCATTTTAACTAAATTATTTAAAATTGAATCTTCACCATTCAACGACAATCCATTACTATATAAATAATTAGTAATATGAAAAGCAAACGACGGATCAGAAAGAGAATCCTGCTTTTCAATAATGATCTTGCCTTCACTCCCATTCCTGAACAATGTACATGCTTTTCCCTTCACAGCAAAAACAGTCATTTCACTTTGCCTGTTGATCATCACATTTTCAAAACACTGAGCAACACTGAATAAAATACATCCTGTTAAGAGTGCACATAAATAAATACTTTGTCGGCGCAACAAGAAAAATACAGCAACAAGAACGAGTACATAATTAAAAACAACTTCCCAGCCATTAATAAAAATACCTTTTATAACTGCTCCGGGAATTTCATCAGTAATCCGTGCAACATGATTAGAAAACCAGATGCTGTAGTAAACACTTTTTGCAGCAAGAAAACACAGGACAGGAATTTTACTCACTATCACTAAAACAATACAGGCATAAATAGCAATTGTTGTTGCAGGAATAATTAAGATATTGGAAAGAAGAAACAGGTTCGGGAACTGATGAAAATAATACAGGCTGATTGGAAATGTAAGCAGTTGTGCAGATAGTGATATTGATATCATACTCCACAATGCATATAAAATTTTTCCTTTGGGAGTATATACTCTGAACAGCAACGGATGAATAAAAACTATTCCACCCACAGCCAGCAGCGACAATTGAAATCCAACTTCCTGCAATAAAAACGGGTTGAAAGCAAGCAATAAAAAACACGAAACAAACATGCTGTTATACACCGTTGAAGTTCTTGACATCCATTTCCCTAAAATAACTACCGACAACATCATAGCTGCTCTTAATACAGAAGGAGCTAATCCACTCAGCAAAGAATAAAACCAAATGAAAAGAAGAATCGTTATAAAATAAAATGGTCGTCCGCGTTTGTACTTTAACAGAAATGAAAATAACCACTCCAATACTTTATATATAAGCGCTACATGCATTCCGGAAACAGACAATACATGCAATGTTCCGGAGCTGGAATAGGCTTTCAGTACATCATCACCAATATCTTCTTCATAACCCACAAGTAAAGCAGAAGCAACACTGTATATATCTTTATCAGGAATTGCAGACTTCAACACATTGACAAGATAATCTCTAAGCTTCCAGGAAAAATCATAAATAGCAGACGTTTCATTTGCAGGAAGTTTCTTCCATTTTGAAGGTGCTGCATACACCTGTGCATATATATTATGACTGGCAAGATAAGATGCATAATTAAACTCATAAGGATTTAAAGGATTTGCAACAGGAGCAGGTTGACCATGTAATACAATATAATCTCCATAACAAATGGTATCCATTCCACGCAGTAAATACATCTGAATTTTCCCTGTTGCATACTGCCATTTACCATTTATCAATGCTGCCTTTACTTCACCTTCTGTTTTAAAAGCGGTGCTGGTTTCAATTGGTGGAGCAGTAATGCGTATTATATAAAAGGAAGATGATGCATGCATAAAATGATCAGGACGATTGGAGGCAGTGGATAAAATACTGGTGCTGAATCCTGCGCAGAAAAAAACTGTTGTAAGAAGAAGACCATGTATCCAACGGAAAGAATAAGAGATTTTCCGAACCAGAATAAAAATCAGCAGATATAAAACCGAAACAATACCAAACAGACATACTGCCTGAAATGAATTACATTCAGTGATATTCCCTGCTATTATACCAACAGCAAAAGGAATCAACAGCCGGAGCAGTGGTGATTGTTGTAGAAACATTGTGGCACAGGTTAGAACAATGCCTTTATTTCAACACCAAATATATAAAATAATACAAAAGAAGAAGGCCTCTATAAAGAGGCCCACTTCCAATCAACCACGATTACCACTAAAATTTCTTTGTTTAAAGGATAGCTATTCTGAAGAATAGGTTTTTGTAATTATTTGACGATGTAAATTTACTATCGTTTAATTCCAATTAAAACTGAAATCTGCTGAACCCGAATAATCACCGCTGAAAGGGCAAAACACATCCTTCACCTGCATAAAAAAAGGCTGACCAAAAGATATTAGTCAGCCTTTCAAACTTTTTAAACGATTATAATTTTACGATTCTTTTTACAATTGATTTATCATTTGCATTTACCTTAACCATATATGCTCCTTTAGATAATCCTTCCAGTTCAACAACATGTTTTCCTGAAAGCTGATTTTCTGTAGGGAATGATTTTACTTCTTCTCCAATAACATTGTAAACTGTAACTGTTACTTCCGAAGGATTTACCAATTGATATTCTACATTGAATTTATCACGTGATGGATTTGGATTCACAGTTACTTCAAATAATCCTGACTGATAACTTTCCATTCCTGAAACTACACCAACCGTAATTGTCTGAGCAGATGTTGTTGCACAAGTTCCGTTAAATACGGTAAGTGTAACAATATAAACTCCGGGTAAAGAATAAGTATGAGATGGAGCAATTCCTGTTCCTGCTGCACTACCATCTCCGAAATCCCATGTCTGTGTTACGTTTGGTGTGTAATTGATAAACCCAACCTGCTGACCACTGGTAACATAAACGAAAGATGCATTTAATGCAGCTCCTGTTTGCTGTGTTAATGTTACAGGAATAGCAACTACGTTATTGGTTTCATCTTCTTCAATAAAATTGTTGAATGGATCAATGATAGCTACAATGTAGTAGTTACCATTACAAATATTAGGAGCAGTTATTTCCTGACCGTTTCCGGCACCATACATATCATATCGTCCAACAAAAACTCCTTGTCCCTGTGCTCCGCATCCTGTTACAATTCCCAGATTAAAATTAGGAATCATATTATCTGTAACCACATTTCCATGAGTTACACAAACGCTGTCAATACTATTGCAGGAACCCATGTTGATTAAACAATATCCCTGTTTAATAGAATTGGTAATTACCGGCCAGTTAATAGGATTAGGATCTCCTGTTGGTACTCTCAAAGAGAATGCTGTGAAATCCTGTACGTGTACGTGATTGTGTGCAGGGTGAAAACTCTGGTATCCGGCAGGACGATCATAATATGTCATCTGTCCGTTTGGTGCTTTATGATAAATTCTCTGTACAATTCCTTCCTTTGGTAAAGTACTGTCAGGACATAAAACAGTAGCACATGTTACAGGAACAGTATCACAGAAACAATTACCTGTTGGTTTCATTTCAATTGGACCACCACCGATATTAATTACTGTATTTGGAAAACCGATATGACCTGTTGTTTCATTATAACCATCACGGATAACAACATGTGAACAAAGTAAGTCAGGTAATAAATCACAATCACCCAGACTGGTATCCTTACACATACAACCTGCAGAATTGGTAGTAGTACAAACCAGTTGCAGACTTGAAGGATCAGGAGGAGGATTGTTGCCGAAGTTTAGTGAAATATCATCCAGAGAACCATTAAAGAATGGGAACACATCAATGATAGTTGCTGTCCATATTCCGTTAGGATTCTGACCATTGTTTAAATAATTAAGCGACTGATCAGGCATGAAAGTACCGGTAAAAGGAGCGATCTCACTGGTCATGGATGTTGGTGCATCCATACGCAGGCAGGTAGAGGTGTAGTTGGAACCACCATTACCATTGTGCAGTGAAAGGATGATGGAATTGCCATCAGGTGATGACAGAGAGATTTTCAGATCACTTGGTTGTGGGTGATCAATAGAAAAACAAACAGACGCAAGACCAAATCCAGCGTTCATTTGTGCTGGCAGGCCTGAAACTGCTATGGGATAGTAAGCATTTGCATTGTTATCAGGGATAGGAGTTGGTAGTGTACCAGCATAGCTAAATGTCTGATTTTGTGCCTGAGCTCCCAGGCAAAAGCATGCGAACAGTAAGAGTAGGTTTATTTTCATTTGATTTGGATTTGGAATGGTGAATTTAATTCTTTTTTGTTAATGATGTATTCATTTTCTTACTGAAAGTGCATTATATTCTTTGAATTAAACAGGAATAAATCCAACATTCTTAACAACTGCCTTTAAGAGACGGAATTCAGAGTAAAAAATAGAGGTGAATTTGCTTTAAGAGACAAAAGAATATCGAATAATGATCAAGGAATTTTTAATGTCGAAGTTTAGATTTTTCAATCATATTTAATCATCATTATCATAATGATCTGCGTTCCATTGTTAATCCTTAATATTAAAATTTTAAATGTTGAATCTTAAAGTACATTCTTCTCCAACTATGTATTAATTCTG
>JBDTVD010000309.1:0-4480 GCA_040007375.1 Bacteroidota bacterium
TGCAATAAACAATCCTGTTACCATAAGGCGAAGTGCCCATTTTTTTATAAAAGTCTTTGTCATATCCTTGAAGTTAACTTGTTTATTGTGCAGTTCAAAGCTACTAAAGTTTGTACTACTTGCGAAAGTCTTAATGCGTTGCTTATAAATTGCCTGACATAACTTTTAATTCATTCTTCGGATTTATAAAATGAAAGCATAATTAAAGGAGGAAGGTGGATTACTTATCTTGAAGATTGCAATCCAATAACCATACGTCAAGGGGTTAATGCAAATGGTGTAAAAAAATATCACAGGAGTTCAACAAGTTATACGTTTGCTTTAGGAATAAAATTATTCAAAAATGAAAACAAAATTTACGTCTGCAATACTGAAATCAGTTTTACTTACACTAACAGTTTGTGCATGCTTACTAAACACTGCAAATGCGCAGATTAATTGTAATCAGTCAACTGGAATTTTTTACGGAGTTGGTAATTGTGGTTCCACTGCTTCCGGTTCGGGTGAAGCTATTTTTCAATATACTCTTACTGCAAATTCGCTAACATTAGGGAGTGTAACAACACCAGTAGCATATACACCTCCGTTTACATATACAACTGGTTTGGCTATTGCCGATTTTGGAACCGGTAATAAGTTTTATATGACTGAAAGTTTTAATCATATAATTGAATACAACGGCACCTCATGGAATATTGTATGCGTTGATACTTCCGGTTACCCAATGCACAATGCAGGTGGACATGGAAATTATTTATATCTGCAGACACAGCGTAATGTATCATTGGGATGGCCTAACCGTATTTTAAAATTTGATGGAACAACTCTTACTACGCTCTGGCAAGATACTACTACAACTTTTGGCTGCGCCGATTTTGCTGTTGATGATAATGGAAATGTATATTTTTTTACCGGACAATTTGTTGGCGGTGCATATATAACAGATTTTTTAAAGGTGATGACGCCCAACGGAAACATACTGTCCAGCATTCCTGTTGCATTTGATTTTACCGGATTTTTCGGTAGCTTTTTTCTGAATAATAAAATGTATGTAGGATTCAGAAGTAATCCAGTGTATGGCGATTCGTTACTTGAAATGACAGTGAGTAGCTCAGGTATAAGCTTTGGTAACCGATATCATATACCATCTCCGGTAGTTGCAACATCATCAAGTGGTGCCATTCATTTACTGGCTCATGATTTTGCTTCCTGTTATGGCGCAAGTATAAATCTTGAAACAGGAGTGGAAAAAGCGAGCTTGCAAAATAAAATAGAAATATTTCCCAACCCAACAACAGGCATTTTAAATTTACACTTCAGCAATGATGAAAACAAGGAACTGAAAATATATAATGATCTGGGAGTTTTACTAGTAATAGAAAACAGAACAGGGCAAAATGTTGCAGTTGATATTTCGAATTTTCCGAATGGAATATATTTGATGAGTATAACAGAAAGAGATAAAACCTATAGTAAAAAGATACTGAAAAATTAACGGTACGTATGAAAGTATGCAGATAGAATAATTAAAGGTTTCAAGTCTGAATACTTAAACAGTAAAAATCTTACCTCCCTGAAGTTAAATAAAAACTTCTATTGAATAACAATCTTTCCCGAATATTGTGTTTCCTCATCATTTGAAAATACAGGAGTAAGCATATCATACCTGATTAGATAGGAATATCCTAAATCATTTAAACTTGAGATGTTTGTTTCAAAATGCATCCTATCTGCTGCAATGCTCTTTAAGAGTCTCGAATTGCAAGCAAGGCAATTGGAGGAGCGAAGAATAAAAAAAACGGGGATAGAGTAATAGAAAACTACTATTCCTCTATCCCCGCTTTTTAATTATTATATCAGATAGCCACTAAACCTGATGCAAAAGCAGGTAAGCCGGATGTAGTTCCATCAGGAATCAGGTCGCCCAGGAAAGTACGATGGAAGCCACTGATAGAATGTGACATAGAATTTATATTATATATATAATAATTATTAGGTGCTACACATATATCGGCAGGAGAATTACCGGTAGCAACTGTATTGGCGTGAACTAAATAAAGATTGCCGGCAGGTGCAGTATAGTAAGTAGAGATAGTGTTGCTTCCCGTGTTCGAAACATAGGTAAAAGTACCAAACACTGTTGTTGCAGCCCAGCAAGCAGCAGTCTGGTTATTGGCTATGTTACCATTAACAGGATTTACACTGCCAGAATTTAATGCAGAATAGGATGTGCAGGAACTTCCTTGAGGAGTGCCACCGTTTGCATTTGTTACAATCATATATTTATTTCTTGCTATGCTGAAACCAAATGGTGTTGTTCCGGTGGATGAAACTGATATATAAGGCGAAGCAACTCCATTGGCATCTAATACAAAAGAAGTAATCTTATTATTCATCTTTTCTGTTACATATATATAATGACCGTTAGGGCTGAACGCGATTTGCGCCGGTCCTGCATTAGATGAACTTAAAGGGTGATTTGATCCGGGTATTTCTAAAAGTGTTCCCATTGCATCAACTGAAAATCCGTTAATAGAAGAAGAACCGGAGTGAACTATATATAAATGACGATTACGGATGCATAAACTTACAGGTGTTGTGCCACCAGATGGTTTTGTGTCAAGTAAAGTCAAACTGCCATTTGTATGTATACGGAAGGAGGATACGGAATTATCACCAGCATTTACTGCAAACAACAGTTTATTATTGGCATTAACACAAAGTGCACCTTGTGAACCCAATCCCATTGCATTTCCTGCTCCTCCTGAAGCCACCATACCTTCATGAGACAGATGTCCATCCGGATGTTGTTTATATATATGAATATGGTTGGTTCCCATTTCATTACTTTCTGTATAAAGATAGGAGGTGAAACTGTTTCTTTGCGCTTCATTTTTAATGATGGTCTCATCAGGATTTGTATTCCTTTCTGATACATCAGGTAGTGCAGATGTTGATTGTTGATCAATATTTTCCTGGTTATCTTTTTTACAGGAAGAAATTACAAGTGCAACAGATGCAAATGCAATTATTACGGATTTGATATTATTTTTCATGGTTTACATTTTTCTAAAAGTGTTTAATAAAATTTTATAAAATGGTTTTTTTAATTCTTATCTAAGCTGGCTCCTTTGAAATTATAATTTCCACTTTTTCAATTACAGGACTACTACTAAAAAGATCAGCAGCTTTGGCCATCAGTGCTTCTGCTACTTTTCCATTAAGGTGTTCATCTCTTCCAGATTCATCATTAAAGGTGTCGAATATTCCATATTTACCTTCTCCGATTTTTAATGCAAACCAATGATTGGTGTTGGGTTCCTGTTCTACCAATGCCAATCCACTATTCAAAAAATTTTCCACTTCTTTTTCCTTACCAGGTTTTGCCTGAAGTGTTACCAGTAATGCTAGCTTGTCCATATTATTTATTTTTTAGAATTTGAATTCAATTATACAGGTTGATTTAATACAGTTATTAATTTAATATGATAATGGATTTCTGAATTTAAAATACATTGAAACATTAGTTTCAGAAACAGGAGTTTGTGACTCCATGTTTGATCTGATATTATTGACACGATTTCTAAGCATTCTGCGGGATTCATCTAATGATATTCCTTCATCAGGAAATTTTGCCGCACACAGCGCCGTCAGAATTGCATCCGAATTTATTTCTTCGTACCGGGGAGAAATATTACGCTGTTTGAGTTGAGTAATTGCACTTTTGTAAGTAAGCCTGAGTAAAACAGAACACCGTGCATTTTCTATATCCTTTGTGAGATCTTTTGAAACAATCTCTGCAAACGCCTTTTCCAATAGCTCACCTGCAATTTTTTCATTGGGTATGAGCTTAAAAATCAGTCCATACATTGCAGCAGCATATTTGTCGTAAACTGCTAACCACTTTTTATTAACTGTATTTAAATTCATAGGTGCCACTTTTATTCACCAAATAACTTTAAAAACAGGTGCCAACATTATATAATATTGTCTTCTAGAAGACAAATCCGTTAAAACTATATGGTTTCGTTTGTTGTGTTTACTTAAAGTTAAGCAATTTACTTTTTACGATTTTCAATTTATTTTAAAAAAATTAAGATGAAAAAATCTTTATAATCTTTAATCTTAATTTGAATTCAATTTTATAGTCGTGGAGACTGTTCCTTGGCAGGTACTGTTGTTACAAAACCAGGAACAGGGCAGTTGACAATAAAATTAGCCAAGCCAGGTCTTCCACCACCTGGATTTGTTAATAAACTATGTGCTGCAAGTTGCCTTATTGTGTTTGCATCGGATTGTGCATTATTTGTACTGTTTTATCTTGTGCAGAAATTTGCGCTTGTTGAGTGATTATTATTGTTTATGATTTATATTTCTTTCAACCAAAATTCCAGGCAAGCTTAATCTTACGGGATTTTTTGTACTCACCTATTTATAGATTTGAGCTTTGATTGCCACCTACATTTAATTCTGTTTAATC
>JBDTVD010000310.1:0-4438 GCA_040007375.1 Bacteroidota bacterium
CCGTTGCAATAGAATTGGCAGCATCATGAAAACCATTGATAAAATCAAAGATCAACGCTAAGGCAATTACCACAAACAACATACTTATCGCCATACGGACTAATGAAGAATTAAGAATGAATAATTAAGAATGAGATTTATTTACAATTTATAATCTTAGTTCCAATTAATAATCTAAAAAAGAATAATTTTTAATATGAAGAAGAATTCAATTTATAATTATTAATTATATAATAATGAGATTTGTTTACAATTTCTAATATGAGTTACAATTAATAATCTTTAATCTAAGAATAATTTTAAATATGAAAAAAATTTTAATTTTTAATTATTAATTATTAATTATTAATTCTACTATGTACTAGGCCATTTTTATAATGATAGAATCAATAACATTAGCAGCATCTTCACACTTATCCGTTGCTGTTTCCAGTGCTGAAAGAATTTCCTTTTGTTTTATAATCTGAACAGCATCAGTTTCATTTTCAAAAAGACGTGCTACTGCATTATCGAAAATATCATCAGCATGATTTTCTATACTGTTAATAAGCACCAGTGACTCACTCACATTACGGATGCGTTCCATATTCTTCAACTCAAATATCACCCTGCGTAATTCTTCTGTTTGTGTTTGCAGCAGTTCACTGAGTTTAATCATCTCCGGACTGCATTCCATCACCTTATATATATTAATGCGTTTGCTCGATCCATGTATGTAATCCACAATATCATCAATAGCACTTACCAGCCGGTGAATATCTTCTCTATCGAATGGTGTAATAAAGTTTCTGGATAACTCATTAAAAATTTCATGCGTTATATCATCACCAATATGTTCCAGCTTTTCAATTTCGCGTATGTAATGCGCACGGTCTTCTTTATTAGAAGTAGTTACCAGTTGATACATTACCTTGGCGGCTTCCTGCAGATTCAATGCGGCTTTATCAAACAGCACAAAGAATTTTTTATCCTGTGGAAGAAAGAACTTTAATAAATTAGATAGATTCATGCGGAACGATGTGAGGACGGCAAATATATACTTTAGGTTAACATTACAATTTAGTAACATCCTGCAATCAACAACTTAAACAACCACTTATGAGAGGAGAAAACTCTTTACCGCGTTTTATTAACACCTGTTGATTACCTTCTTAAAATTCGCACATTCAACTAACTTTGCCGCACTTAAAAAGAGCCTATGAGCGCAATTGCCGATATCAAAGCCCGCCAGATTCTGGATTCACGAGGCAATCCTACAGTTGAAGTAGACCTCATTACACAAGCCGGTTATTTCGGCAGAGCTGCTGTTCCATCCGGTGCATCTACAGGAAAGCATGAAGCTGTTGAACTTCGTGATAATGATAAATCTGTTTATTCAGGAAAAGGTGTTACCAAAGCAGTAAATAATATCAATACAGTTATTAAAAAGGAGCTGATTGGAATTTCCGTTTTTGATCAGTCGGGAATTGACAGAATTATGAATGCTCTTGATGGTACTGAAAATAAAGCAACACTCGGAGCCAATGCAATTTTAGGTGTATCACTGGCATCTGCCAAAGCAGCAGCAGCAGAAAGTGGAATGACGCTTTACCGTTATGTTGGCGGAGTAAATGCCTGTATGCTTCCTTTACCGATGATGAACATTCTTAACGGAGGAGCACATGCCGATAACAGCATCGACTTCCAGGAGTTTATGGTGATGCCTGCAGGAGCTGATACGTTTGCAGAATCGTTGCGTATGGGTGTGGAAGTATTTCATGCCTTGAAAGGTGTGTTGAAGGAAAAAGGTTTCAGTACCAATGTGGGTGATGAAGGTGGTTTTGCTCCTAACCTGAAATCCAATGAAGAAGGAATTCAGTATGTAATACAGGCTATTGAAAAAGCAGGATACCGTCCCGGAGAAGATATATATATTGCTATGGATGCTGCAGCTACCGAGTTTTATGATGAGGAAAGCGGTATGTATGTATTTAAAAAATCAACAGGTGATAAACTTACCTCCTCACAAATGGTTTCTTTCTGGAAAGACTGGAGCAGTAAGTATCCAATTCTCTCTATTGAAGATGGCCTTGCAGAAGATGACTGGAAAGGATGGCTGGAACTCACTCAGGCAATTGGTAAAGATGTGCAGTTAGTAGGAGATGATCTTTTTGTTACGAATGTAAATCGACTTCAGAAAGGAATAGACGAACACATTGCTAATTCCATACTTGTTAAAGTGAACCAGATCGGATCTCTTACCGAAACCATAAGTGCAGTTAAGATGGCGCAGGAAAACAGTTATACTGCAGTGATGAGTCACCGTTCAGGAGAAACAGAAGACAGTACCATTGCAGATCTTGCTGTGGCATTGAGTACAGGACAGATTAAAACAGGATCAGCATCACGCTCCGACAGGATGGCTAAGTATAACCAGTTGTTGCGGATTGAAGATGACCTTGGATCATCAGCAGTTTTTAACGGAAGGAAATTTAAGTATATTCGTTAATCCAATTTTTAAAGAATGGCAGAGGATAAAAATTTACCTGAGGATGAATCAGAAGATGAGGAGATAGAAGATGAGGAATCAGAGGATGGAGAGATAGATGATGAGGAGAATGATGAATCACTTTCAACTGATGATGAAAATTCAGTCCGCAGAAGAAGAAAAAGACAAAAGAGGAAGATAAAGATCCGCAAAAGAGTACGGATTAAAAAGAAACAGAGTCCGCGTAAAAAAGCCCGTAAAATGCTGGAAACAGCAGCATGGGTAATCATTGTAGCCGCCTTTATTTTTGCCCTGATTATGATTGTACTTCAACTGGATCTCGACTCTAAACACAGACAGAAAAAACGTACTGCATATCAACCGGAAAAACCAGTGAATACAATGTTGACGGATCGCTCAGCAGAATCATCAGATATATATAAAAAGCATTTTCAATATTCCACTAAAGTTTAATAACTTCGTAACCTTATTTTACTGTACAATTATCCCCTTTACTAATGGACCGCATTAAAGAAAAGTTTGCTGAAAAAGCTCTTCCGCTAGCAGAAGAAATCAAACAACTGGTAAAAGAACATGGTGATCATGTGCTGGGAACATACACTATAGAACAGGTGTACCAGGGTATGAAAGGTATGATGGGCATGGTTACAGAAACATCAAAACTGGATCCTGAAGAAGGCATCCGTTTCAGAGGTTATTCCATCCCTGAGTTACGCCTTAAACTACCACGTGGTCAGGGTGGTGAAAATCTTCCGGAAGGAATTTTTTATCTCCTCCTTACCGGCGATCTTCCAACAGATGAGGATGCACGTGAAGTGAGTAATGCATGGGCAAGAAGAAGTCATGTTCCAAAACATGTTTTTGATATGCTGGATACGTTACCGAAAGGAACTCATCCAATGACGCAGTTGAGTCTTTCTATTCTTGCCATGCAAACAGAATCAGTTTTTGCTGCTGCATATCGTAAAGGAATAAATAAACGTCAGTACTGGGAACCGATGTACGAGGATATTATGAACCTCATTGCACGTCTTCCACGCGTTGCTGCTTATATATATAGAAGAACTTATAAAGATAGTGTGCATATTGAACCGGATCCTAAACTGGATTGGGGAGCCAACTTCGCACACATGCTGGGCTTCGACGATGATGGAATGAAAAGCCTCATGCGTTTGTATTTAACAATACATGTTGATCATGAAGGTGGAAATGTTTCTGCACATGCAACACATCTTGTAGGTTCGGCATTGAGTGATGCTTATTATTCTTTATCTGCTGGTATGAATGGATTGGCAGGACCGTTACATGGTTTGGCTAACCAGGAAGTAGTTAGATGGATTAATGATCTGCGTGAATTTTATGGAGGTAAACTACCAACACGTGAGCAGATAGGAGAATATATAAAGAAGACACTTGCTGAAGGTCGTGTTGTGCCTGGTTATGGTCATGCAGTGTTGCGTAAAACAGATCCACGTTATATTGCACAGATGGAATTTGCACAGAAACATCTTGCTGATGATGAGCTTTTCAAAATTGTGCAGATGTTATATGAAGTAACACCTGAGATTTTAAAATCAACAGGAAAAATTAAAAATCCGTGGCCGAATGTAGATGCTCATTCAGGTATACTTTTAATTCATTACGGTCTTGTTGAATATGATTTTTATACAGTGCTGTTTGGAGTGTCACGTGCTATTGGTGTTCTTACCAGTCTGCTCTGGGATCGTGCTTTAATGTCGCCGATTGAAAGACCAGGATCTGTAACAACAGAATGGATGAAGAAACAGGTAGCACCTGCAACCAGTACTGCAACAGCATAAGAGATTCTCTAAAACCAAATCCAAAGGGTCCGGAATATTTCTCCGGACTTTTTTTTTGTGATTAAGTGATTAGGTGATTAAGTGATGAGGTGACTAAGTGTACATATTAAAATCAATCCCAAAATCTTCT
>JBDTVD010000311.1:0-4416 GCA_040007375.1 Bacteroidota bacterium
CCACCATTGTTAATCCATGTTGGTAACTTCCTATTCTTCTTGCTGCTGCTTCTGAAAGATCAATAATCCTTGAATAATTATACGGACCTCTGTCATTAATACGCACTGTTATACTTAATCCATTATTTACATTTACAACACGCACATAAGTGTTGAATGGAAATTTCCGGTGTGCTGCGGTAAAAAGATATCTATTATATATTTCTCCATTTGCAGTTTTGCGTCCATGAAATTGTGTACCATAATAAGACGCACGACCACGAACAATTTTGTCAACAGGCACTACACGATGACTTACCAGGAATCCTGCTGAAAGAATAAATCCCATCATCAGCAATACATTTTTCCACAGACCTGACTGTGAAACACAAATGGAATGCAAACGTGAACGAAGCGGATTCATAGTAACCTGATACAAATAAAATTTATAGTGCAAGATAATTGCGTGCTAAAAATAATTAATAAAAATCTCATTAAAACCTGTCAGCTCAACCGGTGTTTAATAATTTCTTCAACACGTTGGAAAAGTTGGGGAGGATTAAAAGCTCTCCATCTCATATCATCCAGTTCTCCTCCATAAACAAGGTAGTAGTCAATATTATACTTGCTGAGTTCTGACAATACATGCGGACGAAAATTCAACGCTGCAATCCAACCTTCTTCCACATCATCAAACCATTCCTGGTAATAACAATCATCAGAACCGTGAAAGTTCAGCACGTTTTCGCCAATGAGAATGAATTTGGTAATGCCGGACTTAATCATGGGATCAATCACATCACGCTTTAACATCATCACATCATTATTGATAGTATCATTCCACTCACCAATTAATTCAATGATTGCAAAACCAAGATCATAATCAGTATAAAGTGTTTTTAAATATAATGTTGACGAACCAAAATCATCCCACTGTGGATGTATATAATAATTGTAAATGGTGTTGGTATAAACAAATTCACTGTATTCCCTTCCATAAAAAGGTGACAGCTCATCTTCAGCTGCTATATATAAATCCCTCCAGGCGTAATATGGTTCTATATCCTGCATAATTATTTTTCCGACTTGTAATTGCTGATCACTTTCCGTACACTACCAAATTCTTCCAGTAATGCAGATGCTTTTTCATAGTTTACATCAAGTGTATTCATCACCATTCTAACACCACGATCAATAAGTTTATTGTTGGAAAGCTGCATGTCAACCATTTTATTTCCTTTCACACGTCCGAGACTAATCATGATGGAAGTGGAAATCATATTCAGCACCAGTTTCTGTGCAGTACCAGCTTTCATGCGTGTGCTTCCGGTAACAAATTCAGGACCTGTTATTACTTCAATGGGACACTGCGCTTCCTTTGCAACAGTACTTCCGGGATTGCAGGTTATACATCCGGTAAGAATTTTATTCTGATTACATAAATGCAAAGCACCGGTTACATATGGTGTACTTCCTGATGCCGCAATACCAATTACTGTATCCTGATTATTTATATCATGTTTCTGAAGATCCAACCAACCTTGCATGGTGTCATCTTCTGCAAATTCAACAGCTTTACGAATTGCATTATCACCACCTGCAATAATTCCGATTACCATTCCCTGCGGAACACCAAAAGTAGGAGGACACTCACTTGCATCAACAATACCTAAACGACCGCTTGTTCCGGCACCTATATAAAATAAACGTCCGCCGGTTTTCATGCGCTCCACAATTTTCACAACAAGATTTTCAATTTGCGGAATTACTTTCTGCACAGCTAAAGCAACAGTCTGATCTTCTCTGTTGATGTTATCCAATAAATCACGAACTGACATTTGCTCAAGATCATTATACGAGGAATCAGATTCTGTTATTCTTGTTTCTGCACTCATCACTTAATATATTGCAGGATAACCATCAGGATCATAACTGTGCATCATCTGATAAACATTATCAAAAATATCTTCACACTGAGGCTTGCTCCAGAAATCGCCATCAGAACCATAAGCAGGACGATGCTCTTTTGCAGAGAGAGAAATTGGTGGCATATCGAGATATTGAAAAGCCTTCTGATTTTCCAGAACCTGTTGCATCATATACGCTGTTCCTCCTCCCGGAACATCTTCATCAAGAAATAAAACTTTATTTGTTTTATATATAGACTTTGAAATGAGATGATTTAAATCAAACGGTAATAATGTCTGCACATCAATTACTTCACAGCTGATATCATGTTCACTTAATTGTGCTGCTGCGTCGAGCGCAATTCTGCATAATGAACCATATGTAACAATAGTAACATCACTTCCTTCAAGCAACACTTCAGGAACTCCAAGTTGTAAACGAAAATCACCAATGTTTACAGGCATTTTTTCTTTTATACGATATCCGTTCAAGGGTTCAATAACCAATGCCGGTTCATCAGATGCAATAATGGTATTGTAAAATCCTGCAGCCTGTGTCATGTTACGCGGAACACAGAAATGAATTCCACGAATGGCACCTAATATAAATTGTATAGGAGAACCGGAATGCCAGATACCTTCTAAACGATGTCCACGAGTAGAAATAATCAACGGTGCTTTTTGTCCGCCTTTTGTGCGGTACTGCAAACATGCAAGATCATCCGTTAAAACCTGTATTGCATAAGCTATATAATCGAGATATTGAATTTCTGCAATAGGACGAAAACCACGCATTGCCAAACCAAGTCCTTGTCCAATAATAGTTGCTTCACGAATTCCGGTATCAATTACACGATGATCACCATGCTTCTGCTGCAATCCTGCATACGTTTGATTTACACCACCAATTCCTCCAACATCTTCTCCAAAAGCAACTACTTCAGGATAGCGTGTGAGCAATGCATCAAAATTTGCCTGTAATACTTCACGACCATCCACCATTTGAGAATCGTTATTATATATAGCAGGAATCGGTTCAATATTTAATATAGATTGATTGCTCTGAGAATATTGAGAATCGTCAAAACGTAATTTATTATATCCTTCAAACTGTTTATACCAGTAAATTAAATTCTGACGTTGTTGCGATGTTTCTCCTTTTGCATAGCGAAGAGATTTACGGATTGCAACATTAATATCTTTACGTTCAGGCTCTGTTATTTCCTTTAAATTGGAAATTAATTTCTGAATAAAAACACCATTACTGCTAACAGAAGCAAGTTGTTCTAATTGTTGAATAGCATCTGCAACTTCCGTTTTTATACTGCTGAAGTGAGCATCCCATGCTTTACGACGGGCATCCTGTGCAGCTTTTTTTGCATTCTGTTCTATCTGCTCCAGTTCTTCCGGTGATGCAATTGCAGACTGAATCATCCATTCGCGCATCTTCTTAATACAATCAAAATCATCTTCCCATGTTAAACGGTCTTTTGATTTATAACGTTCATGCGAACCACTTGTTGAATGACCTTGTGGCTGTGTCATTTCCTGAATGTGAAAAATTACCGGTATATGATGCTGACGACATAATGCAATTCCTTTTTCATAGGTTTCACAAAGTGCTGCATAATCCCAGCCTTTTACTGTATATATAAGATAACCATCTTTCTCATCCGTCTTTTCAAATCCGCGCAACACTTCAGAAATACTTTCTTTTGTTGTCTGGAATTTTTTTGAAACAGAAATACCATAACCATCATCCCAGATAGAAACTGCCATTGGAACCTGCAAAACACCAGCAGCATTAATAGCTTCAAAAAATAATCCTTCAGATGTTGATGCATCACCAATTGTTCCGAATGCTACTTCATTACCATTAACTGTAAATCCTGAATTTTTATTTGCTGCTTCCGGATTCTTTCTATATAATTTAGATGCATAAGCTAATCCTAATAAACGCGGCATCTGTCCTGCAGTTGGAGAAATATCAGCAGAAGAATTTTTTAATTTGGTGAGATCTTTCCATGTGCCATCATCATTCAGCAAACGTGTTCCATAATGACCATTCATTTGTCTTCCTCCAGAAGATGGTTCTGCTTCTGCATCAGGATTTGCATACAGTTGCGCAAAAAACTGCTCCATTGTAAGAAGACCTGAAGCAAACATAAATGTCTGATCACGATAGTAACCGGAACGAAAATCGCCAGCCTTAAATGCCTTCGCCATAGCTAACTGAGCTACCTCTTTACCATCACCGAAAATCCCGAATTTCGCCTTACCCGTAAGCACTTCTTTTCGCCCGATAAGACTTACCTGGCGACTCTCACAGGCAATGCGGTAATCGTTAATAACCAGCTTTTTGAAGTCCTCATAGCTGAGTGGCTGTTGTTCCGTTTGTAGCTTCATAAGCGATCCTATATATTGGCAAAAATAGGGATTCTGTATGGGAGAAAAAAGGGGAATATTTAGAGATATTTCAATCCTTATAAATCATAAAAATCATAATGATCTGCGTTCTATTAATCATTTT
>JBDTVD010000312.1:0-4359 GCA_040007375.1 Bacteroidota bacterium
TTAACTACCGGATCAGAAGAATCATCATCTGACTTACAACCTTGCCAGGTTACCGCTGTTATCACAGTAATCAGGTAAAAGCATGTTTTCAAATTCATACTGCAATAATAAAAAAAGGCTGCCCATAATGACAGCCTTTATTCAAACATATTTTGAGATCTTATTGTCTTGTGAAACGTGATCTGCAGTTTGCTGTTGAAACTGGAATTGCACTGTTATTTCTGTCAGTGTATTCCAAATAGAATCCGTTAGTAGTCACATATCCATCAATGCCCGTAAATGTATGATCTGAAACATCTGTTCCGATATCCAAAGCATCTTGTTGTGGAACATCAATAGTTCCATCAGTGGAAACATTGGCATAAACAGCTGTGTTATTATCATAATCAGCAAATCTGTTGAAAATAACACGATTCGCATTAGAAGGAGAAACTGTAAGTGTTACTGTATATTGTGGGAATCCAACTGGTCCACACGTATCAATCACATTATAAGTTTTTGCAAGAGCATTTCCAGAAGCATTAACACTAACTTCTCTGTGTACATCAGCTGCATTACCAGCATTGTCAGTCAGTTCATAATGAATTTCATAGTCACCTGGAAGTCTGTTGTCCACTTCTGAATTAACAATTACAGATGAAGTTAAATCTCCATCCTGATCATCATTAGCTGTATAGCCGGGATCAGTGTAAGTTGTTAACATTTCCAGGTTATCAGGATTGGGTCCTTTTAGTGTAATAGTTGGAGGAGTAGTATCCTCGTCATCTTTGCAACCATTAAATACAACAGTAGTAAATGCAAGTGCTACAAAAGAGAGCAATAAGTGTTTTTTCATGTTATGAATCGAATTAGTTTTTGTTTAATTGCTGCAAAATTAACAATTGATTTTAAAGTTTGTGCATGAGAATTGAATTTTTATACTTTTGCCCTAATCAAAAAAATCAACAATTAAAATGAAAAAACTACTTACAATCGTTTCTGCCTCATGCATTGCCATGATAGTTAGTTGTGGCCCGAGTGCTGAAGAGCAGGCTAAAATTAAACAGGCTACGGAAGATTCTCTCAACCAGGTTATGGAGCAGGCTCGTCAGGATTCCATGAATATGGTTATGGAGCAGGCACGTCAGGATTCTATGGCTTCAGCTACGGCTATGATGGACTCTATTAAAAATAAAGCAGTTCAGGATTCAATCGCGGCAATGAGCAATAAGCCAAAGCCAAAACCAAAGACAAAAACGATTGAACAAAAAAAGATTGAGGAAGTGAAAAAGGCAACTCAGGGAAGAGGTTAAAAAAAATACAATATGAAAAAGTTTCTGTTCGCTATATTTATTATTGCACTATCCTCCTGTGGTCCTACAGCTGAAGAAAAAGCTAAAATAGAACAAGCTCAGCAGGATAGTCTGAAAGCAGCACAGGATATGCAGAAGGCAGCTGAAGATCTGGCAATTTCCCAGGCACAGGCTGATTCTTCAAAAACTGATTCAAGCAGTTACGCTCTGGATTCAATTAAGTAAATTAATTCAGAAAGTACTTAAACAGCAAAGCGTCCTCTGGTTTCCCGGGGACGCTTTTGCTTTGGTGATTGAATGGTTGGATTTGAACACTTTCCTGACGAGGTAATTTGATAAAGTTGAAAAAGTCAGGAACTACTGATTTAATTAATCAAATTAACTATTTGCAATGAAGCAATCAATACGGTACAAAGATGATGTGTAACTTTTTTCCATGCAATAGGGATTTTCCCTGAATCTTTAAGAGGTGATACATATAATTGAAATAGGTACTTTCCCTATTGTTTAATAGGTACTTTCCCTCTTATTAATAGTTGATGATATTATTTCCAACTGTAAATCAAAGCGGTGATTTATATTCTGGCAAATCACCTTGTTGATGACATTGCTTTAAGCTTTGTTTGGAACTAAATCAAACAAAAATAATATGCCAGATTCACATGAAATTAGCCTGAGCCTCGCTGCTCAAATGACAAAAGCGTATCGCGACGCTGACTTAAATAACACTATCTCGAGTGCCTATTCAAAAGAGGCATTTGAAAGATTACTTTCACAGGAAGATTGCGAAGGTATCCGGTGCTATTATGCTATGACTACATCTTTATCTCACCCTGAGAACCCAGGTCGACTAACACTTGTAATGGTTGGAACTGATAAGGATGGTAATGATATGTATGATAGAGAATTAATGGAAATGGCAATAGTGTGTCCTGAACAATGCCCCCAGGAAAATCCATTAAACACAATGCTTACCTGAGATGTGGAAGTGGCTGTCAAATATTTCTAATTATTCATCTTTATCAATTCTATTACCAGTACTTGCAGCTTATTCAGTACGTAATGAAATTAACACCAGGAGACAGAAAAATCTTTTTATGTTCTTTGTTTTTAGTCTTGTAACTGAAGTTGTTTCCCAAACACTTGTAGCTACAATCAGAAACAATATGATTTTAGGCAATATCTTTATACTATTTGAATTAGTTTTCTGGTGTTATTTCATTTTTGATCTTCTCCATGTTAAAAATTACTGGTACATAATTCTAATCATTCTACTTGCAATGTCTATACAGTGGATTTACCATGTAAGGAATTATTCCATTTGGAATCTCAACTCTATGTTTTGCACACTTGAAGCATCCATAATAATAATATTGTCCGCATATTATTTATTGCAGCTTAGTAAAAAATCCACAGTTCTATTACATCATGTACCAGAGTTTTGGTTCATTGCCGGTGCATTAATTTATTTTACACTTTCTATATTCGGATTAGGTGTTTCAAGATATTTTCTCTTATTCAAAAAATCTCCAATGATCTCAGCATTTGTAAGCAGCTTCTGGGTATTTTACTCAATTATAAATATACTTGCCAATATTATGTTTAGTAAAGGATTTCTGTGTATCTCGACGAAGGAAAAATAGTATTGATTATAGCAATTGTCGCATTGACTTTTGCTTGCCTGACGGTATTTCTGGTAGCTATGGCGTATATAAATGTTAAGGCAAATGCACGAAGGCAACTGGAACTTGTTAAAAATGCATTTGAAACACAGGAAAAGGAAAGAGAACGTATTGCACGCGATCTGCATGATAGTATTGGTCAGCAGATTTCAGCAATTAAGTTGCATGTTGGTTTGTTAGGTGGAATTACTGATAAATCAAATTTACTGAGTTCAATTATTGAAAAACAACAGATGCTTTCAAATACTAATGAAGAATTAAGAACGATTACAAGAAATCTGATGCCTGTTTCAATCAGTGAATATGGTGTTTCTGTTGTGTTAAATGAATTAGTTAATAATATTCGTAAGACAAATAATATTCAGCTTTTAATATCTAATAACAATGAAAAAAAAAGATATCGTCCGGATTTTGAAATTAATCTATTTCGAATTATTCAGGAGATGATAAATAATACTATTAAGTATGCATCAGCATCTGAAGTTAAAATTGAAGTAAAGCACGGCGATGAAGCTCTTGTTATTACTTATGCTGATAATGGTTCCGGATTTGAATCAGAAAAAGTAAAGTATGGATCAGGATTGCGAAATATCGAAGCCAGAACAAAATTTTATGATGGAAATTATTCTATCAATTCCAATATTGCAGGAGGAACATCATTTTCACTTCGTTTTAATATTAAGGATATAAAGCCAAATGAGTAATAATTTATTATCACCTATTCATGTGCTGGTAGCCGATGATCATAAACTTTTCAGAGATGGATTGGTTCTTACTCTTAAACAGATCAGGAGCATTGGATTAATTCATCAGGCAAGTAACGGAAGGGAAGCTCTCGAAATTCTCAAAACAAAAAATTGTCACATTGTTTTTATGGATATTAATATGCCATTGATGGATGGAGTGGAGGTCACTAAAAGAATCAGTGCAAGCCATCATGCTGTAAAAGTAATTGCTCTTTCAATGCACGATGATCAGAAACATGTAGTGGAAATGTTTGATGCAGGAGCTTCCGGTTATCTCTTAAAAGACACTGATAAGCATGAACTTTCTGAAGCTATTGATATTGTAATGTCAGGACGCAGTTATTTTTCTCCTTCTGTTTCCGGTAAGCTGGTTGAACAGGCAATAGGTAAAAGTAAAACTACAGAACCATCACACGACGGACTTACTGACAGGGAAATTATTGTTCTCCAATTTATATATCAGGAATTAACAAATAAAGAAATTGCAGAACGAATGAACGTCGCTGAAAAAACAGTGGAGAATTTTCGTTACTCCCTGATGAATAAAACCGGTGCGAAAAATGTTGCTTCACTGGTGAAGTATGCAATCCGTCACGGTTTTACCGGTGAACTTGGAACCTGATTTATATATATCCCTAA
>JBDTVD010000313.1:0-4352 GCA_040007375.1 Bacteroidota bacterium
CTGCCAATTCGCCAGTGTATGGAAATACTTTATATTTTAGTTGTTGTGGGTCTTGTAGTATGGATGCGCAATTCTATCAGCAGTGACATCCGTAAAATCCGTCTTGATATTTTTAATTTAAGCGAGCTCATTCACAAGCAGCAACAGGATCAGACTTTCGCAACTAAGGAAGAAAAGAAACAGGAATTCAAACAGGAGGAACAGAAATCACCACCGGTTGCGGAAGTAACGGAAGAAGATTTTGCTGAACCTGTTTATACAAAAACAGTAGAGCCACCGAAACCATTTTTTATTGTTCAGGAAGAAGTTGTTCAGGAGCCAACCTATGCAGAAGAAGGAGAGCCTGCATTCATTTCTTTTTCCGAACCGAAACAAAAGAAAGAACCGAAACCATCTTTCTTTGAAAGTCATCCTGATCTTGAAAAATTTATTGGAGAAAATATTATTAATAAAATCGGAATCGGTATTCTGGTTTTAGGTATTGCCTTTTTTGTAAAGTATGCAATCGATCAGCAATGGATCAATGAAATCGGCAGAACAAGTATTGGTATTCTTGCAGGTGGTTTACTGATTGGTGTTGCACATCGTCTTCAGAAATCATTTAAAGCATTCAGTTCTGTTTTGATTGGTGGTGGATTGGCAGTTTTATATTTTACTATTTCCATTTCTTTTCATGATTATCATTTGTTCAGTCAGACTGCAGCATTTGTTATCATGGTTATTATTACTGCATTTGCTGTGATGTTGTCTATTGCCTATGATAGAAAAGAACTGGCTATACTTGCCATCATTGGCGGCTTCAGTACACCGTTTATATTAAGTACCGGAGAAGGGAATTACCAGGTGTTGTTTACTTATCTCCTGATATTAAATGTAGGAATGCTCGTCCTTGCATTTAAAAAACAATGGACAGCAGTTACACTTACCTGTTATGTGTTTACCGTTCTTATTTATGGTGGATGGATAATTGATAAATGTCTTTCTTTTGATCAGACCTTTCATCTGACTACATTATTATTCGGCACTTTATTCTATCTCATTTTCTTTATGATGAGTATTATATATAATGTAAAAAATAATGTGAAGTTCCGGACAGTTGAAATTGCATTGTTGCTAAGTAATACGTTTCTTTTTTACTCTGCGGGAATGGTGTTACTCTACTATGCAAAATGTGCATCATACCAGGGATTGTTTACTACTGCACTCGGTTTGTTGAATTTTCTTTTTGCTTACTTCCTTTATAAAAGAAATAATATTGATAAGAACCTGGTGTTTCTGTTGATCGGATTGGTGCTTACATTTATCAGTCTTGCAGCACCTGTTCAGCTGGAAGGAAATTATATAACGATGTTCTGGGCTGTGGAAGCTGTGTTGTTATTATGGTTCTCGCAGAAGTCAGGAATTGAATTGATAAGAAATACTTCACTGGTTGTTTTTGCATTGATGGGTATCAGCCTTGTAATGGATTGGATAAATCTGTATGGAGATTTTTCAAAAGAAATTCCATTTGCAATACTTCTTAATAAACCATTTATAACAGGAGTAATTTCATTGGCAGCAGTTATTCTTTATCGTAAGTTATTGGATAAAGAAACAATGTCGCATTTTATGTGGAACCAGGTTGATGTTAAGATTCTGAAAATCGGTTCTGCTTTAGCTGCTGTTGTTCTTCTTTATCTGGTGTTTCTGCTGGAGATTAATTACCAGATGATAAAACGGGTTAATTATGATGAAGCAAAGAATGTTGTTACGGGAATGTATAATTTCTTCTTCCTTGCAATGACCTGGTTCTTTACAAGGAAGATGAACAATGTTAAAATTGCAATGGCACTTCGTTACACAGTGTTATTATTGATGTTGATTTATGCTTCCTGTTATAACGAAAGTATTATTGTGCTGAGAAATGATTTTCTTTTGGGATTGTCACCTCTTACAGTGTATTTCCCGATGCACTTTATTATTTTCATTCTTGCAGGAGTTGCTTTGTTTATATATAACAGAACATCAAAGGAGATTGCCAATTCCGGATTGATCTCAGCAAGTAAATGGATTATGGTTGTTATGAGTGTTTACCTGTTAAGTGCAGAGCTGGATCATATTGTAACATGGATTTCATTCCGTCCCGGATATAATATATATGATATTGTACACCAGGTTCACAAAGCAGGGTATTCTGTTTTGTGGGGATGTATTTCTTTTCTGCTGATAAGGATGGGTATGAAGGGAAAAGACAGAGATATCAGGATTATTGCTCTTACATTGTTTACCGTTACTATTCTTAAACTGTTTATTTTTGATATAAGAGGAATTTCAGAAGGTGGAAAAATACTTGCCTTTATTTCACTTGGGATTTTGTTGCTGGTAGTATCGTTTATGTATCAGCGACTGAAAAAATTAATAATGGAAGATGGTGCACGAACAGCAAATGAAACTAAGCATGAGGAGCAACTGTAGTTTATTTTTCTTTTTACTGATGATGATTGCTGCTAATGTATCAGCACAGCATTTCCGTTATGAATGCACATTACCTGTAACAGATTCTTCTGCTTACTACCAGGTAAATCTTACTCCTGAAATAAATGGTAAGTTCAAAGAAGATGGTGCTGACTTTCGTATATATAATGAAGGGAATGAAGTTCCTTACATCATTAAAAGTAACACACCTGTCTATTCCATGCAGCAATTCCGGAATCATGAGATTGTAAGCAAACAATATCTGAAGGACAGTCTTACATTAATCGTTGTAAAACCTGCATTCACACGATCTATTCATCAGTTGGTAATGGTGATTCATAAAGCAGATGTGCAGAAGGAAATCAGCATTAGCGGAAGTAACGACAATCAGCAATGGTTTGTGGTGAAAGAAAGAGAAATTGTAATTCCTGTAAGTAATGATACAGCAACTACATCACAACTGCCTGTAGAATTTCCTCCTGCTGATTATAATTATTATCGCATAGAAATTAATGACCATCATTCAAAGCCTGTAAATGTGGATCAGGTTGGTTATTACTTTTCAGATATTAAATCAGGTGCATATCAACAGGTAAAAGCAAAATGTATTGTTACTGATAGTAGTAAAACTAAATCCACGTGGATTACAATCAGGACAAATGAAACTGTTTCTGTTGATGATATTGAAGTAGAAATTAAATCTCCTGCATTTTATAAACGTACTGTTAATGTTTATACCTTAATGGATAATCATTTAATTCCTGCAGGAACTTACGAATGGAAAGCAGAAAGCCCACAGCATGTTCATGTAAATCTGCGTTCCGATAATTTTTATCTGCAGATACTGAATGAAGATAATCCGCCATTAAAAACAGGTGTGATAAATTGTTTTCAGTATGAAAGACATGCAATTGCTTTTTTTGAAAAAGGTAAAACCTATTCTTTACAATTTGGTGATTCCTTACTGGAAAGTCCTGTTTATGATATTGCCTATTTTCAATCTACCATTCCACAGGAATTACCTGTACTTATTCCTGGTGATGTAAAAGAAATAAAAACTACTGCTGCCACTGTTGCTCCTCCTTCTTTTTTCAGCAGCAAGAAAATACTGTGGGTCGTAATTATTATTGTTGTTTCTTTCCTGGGATTTGTTACACGCAGGATGATGAAAAATATGTAGTGTAATAATTTATTCCTGCTGGAATTTTCTCACAATTGTATCTTCTAAACTCCCTCTTTTGTTTTATATTTATACTGTGAAATCATCATTTATCTTTTTCTTTATTTTAATAGTAAGTTTTTTTTGCAAAGCGCAAGTTAACCTTGTTCCTAATCCAAGCTTTGAAATATATGATACGTGCCCGGATTATGCTGCAAGTATTCCGGCTTATTACAATGCTATTTATTGGGCAATTCCATGGACTCAACCTTATACTCCAGAAAATAGCACTGATTTTTTTCATTCCTGTGATATATCTGTCAATTTACTGGGGACACCATATAATTACGAGGGTTTTCAGCCCACCCATACAGGTTCAGGATATGCTGGACTTATTGCATTTCAATTAAACTACCGAGAGTATTTAGAAACTGAACTTCTTGATTCATTAATTCAAGGAAAAAAATATTGTGTTTCTTTTTATGTATCCTTTGCAAACATGGCAAGGATTGCATGTGATGGCATACAAGCCTATTTATCGGATACATTTGTGCATTATGATGATCCACAATTCGGTTTGCTGAGTCTACCTGCACAGGTTCAGAACCCTTCGGGTAACGTAATTACTGATACATTAAACTGGGTATTAATTTCAGATACTCTAACAGCACTCGGTGGAGAGAAGTTTATTACGATAGGTAATTATAAAGACGACATACAGACTAATATTTTGCAAAAC
>JBDTVD010000314.1:0-4301 GCA_040007375.1 Bacteroidota bacterium
CATCACTTGAATGGAACTTCCTTCCGAAGAATCGTTTTGCAATTGCATTGGTGAAACTTGCAGCATTTTGAAGTGATTAGGTGATTAATTGATTAGGTGATTAAGTGATTAGGTGTTTAAGTAAGTTTGTCCAACTCTGTGCCTCAGCGATCTCTGCGTGAAAAAAATCTTTCTAATTCTGATTTCTGATTTCTGATTTCTAATTTCTAATTTATAATTTATAATTTCTAATTTTTTTTATTTCACTAATAAACTTTCTGCAAATTTTCTGGATACTGTTTTTAGATTTGCTTTTCCCAACTGAATTACAACTGATCCATCAAATTCAATTTTCTCCAGTACTTTAATTTTAGTTCCTATACCTACCGACAACTGTTCAAGGTATTGCAGAAATGCTGTGGATGTATCTTTAACTGCCGCTACTTTACAATATTCTCCTGTTTTTATTTCTGATAATAAAGTAGTTGCTCCTTTTGGTAATTCTCCATTTGCTTTTGGTATCGGATCACCGTGTGGATCATATTCCGGGTAACCTAAGAAGTCATCCAGCCGATCAGCCAGTTCATCATGCTTGATGTGTTCCAGCTGCTCTGCAATTTCATGCACAACATCCCAGCTATAACCCAGTTTCTCTTTTAAAAATACTTCCCACAACCTGTGGTTACGCACAACATTTATGGCAACCTTACTTCCTTTATCCGTAAGCTTCACACCTTTCACTTTATCATAATTGATAAGCTTTTTATCAGTGAGCTTCTTTATCATATCCACTACTGAAGCTGCATTTACTTCAAGTGTATTAGCCAGTGCTGATAGGGAAATTTTCCCCTTGCTTTTTTGAGAAAGCCCGTATATGGCTTTCATATAATTTTCTTCTGTGAGTGAATGAGCCATTTTGGTTTTCAGTAATTGAGTCAAAAATAGACTATATCTTTAATTTAGAAAATTAGGCTCACCTAAATATTATTATTTGATATTCCGAATTAAATCTATATTTGCCATCGAATTTTCAGTATTCAGTTCATGAACAGAAATCAATTCGTTATTATAATTTTAATCAGCCTGGCAATCATCGCTATCTCATCCTGCGAAAAGCTATCTCCAAAAGCACCTGATGATGATGAGCTACTTGATGGTCCTGTTGATGGATTGAGTCATTCACAATTGCAACAGTTTCTGCGTGGTGATGGTGCTTTTAATACACAGGTTTTTACTGCTGAAACAGGACTCGGACCATTATTCGTTGCAACAAGTTGCGGAAGCTGTCATGCAGGTGATGGTAAAGGACATCCTTTTACTACACTAACACGTTTCGGACAGTATGATAGCACAGGCAACCAGTTTATGCATCAGGGAGGACCACAATTACAGAACAGAGCAATTCCGGGCCACACACCAGAGCAGATTCCTGCAGGAGCAACATCTGCAGATTTTTCTCCGCCAGCCAATACAGGATTAGGATTTATAGAATTGGTAAGTGATGCTGATATATTAAATATGTCGGATGCAAATGATGCAGATGGTGATGGTATTTCCGGTGTTCCCAACTGGAATTATATTCCCTGGTATGTTATTCCGCAACCATCAGCAATCAAACAAAATGGAAAATATATAGGAAGGTTTGGAAAGAAAGGTGCTGTGCATAATCTGCTTCAGCAAACGGTGAATGCATACAACCAGGATATGGGAGTTACTTCAGTTTTCGAACCAAAGGATACTTACAGCGGATTGGAAATTGATCCGGAAGTAAGTATGCAGTCAGTTAATGATGTAGTGTTTTATTTGCAGACATTGAAAGCACCAATTCAGCGAAATCAGAATGATGCAGAAGTGCAAACTGGAAAGCAGGTGTTCATTAATACAGGCTGTGAAAGTTGTCATAAACAAACATTGTATACTGGTTTTTCTCCTGTTGATGCATTGTCCAACAAAGAGTTTCATCCATACACTGACCTGTTGTTACATGATATGGAATATATATCCGATGAAGGTTATACAGAGGGAAGTGCAAAAACATCGGAGTGGAGAACTGCGCCATTGTGGGGATTGGGTTTAGCACCCAACTCACAGGGAGGAAATTATTTTCTGATGCATGATGGCAGAGCACACTCTATTGAAGAAGCAATCATGATTCATGGTGGTGAAGCAGCTTCCAGCAGAAATAATTTTCTGAATCTTTCATCATCAGAAAAAAGTGCAGTCCTTAAATTTCTTGAATCACTATAATGGACAGAAAAGAATTTATAAAATCGTGTGGCTATGCCTGTATTGCAACAGTTGTTAGTTCAGCATTACTGGAAAGCTGTTCCACATCAACACATATTGCATCTGCAGTAACATCAGGAAATACTTTGAGTATATTAAAATCAGAATTTGTTACAGGTAAAAAGGAGGAGTTCCGGAAATTTGTGATAGTCAATTCTTCGAAATACGAATATCCAATCTGCATCTATAAAATAAACGATACTGAATACTCTGCACTTTTAATGCAATGCACTCACAACAGTTGCGAACTTAATCCTCAGGGAACTTTTCTTGTTTGTCCGTGTCATGGAAGTGAGTTCAGCAATACGGGCGTGGTGCAAAATCCTCCCGCAGAAAAAAACTTACAGGCATTTACCACCACCACCGACAATGAAAAAATATATATTCATTTATAAACTGCTGACCTTTATATTCTGCATGTGTGTTACAGTAAGCCAAGCACAGACAGACACTACATCAAAAGCAAAACCGCAAACTGATTCCACAACGCAAACATTAAATATGGATGCTGCAGGAAGTCGTCCTTATTTTGTAAAAGGTAAAATGCCTGTTGCTATTGGTGGTTATGTTGAAGCAAATACTCAATTCACACAAACAGATGGTATAAATGAAGGTTATAGTTTTCAATTCAGAAGAATGACTTTGTTTTTTTCTTCCACCATCACTAAAAAAATAAAGTTTATGTCGGAGCTGGAGTTTGAAGATGGAACGAAAGAAATAAATATTGAAATGGCTGCTGTTGATATGGAGTTTCATCCGTTGCTGAATTTGCGCGGTGGAATTATTTTAAATCCTATTGGTGGTTTCAACCAGAATCATGATGGGCCGAAATGGGATTTTATCGACAGACCAATTTCCGCAACAACAATAATTCCTTCTACTCTTTCAAATATTGGTTTTGGTTTACATGGAAAATATGTTGAGGGCAACTGGATCTTCGGTTATGAAACCTATCTCACCAATGGATTCGACGACAGAATAATTTCCAATAGTGAAAACAGAACTTCACTGGCAGCAGGAAAAAGTAATGTAGAAAAATTTGAAGAAAGTAATAGTGGCATACCCATGTTCACAGGAAAGATTGCGTTGCGCAACAGGAGAATTGGTGAGATTGGTATTTCTTACATGAGCGGTATATATAATCGCTGGCAGGAAGACGGACTGGTTATCGAAGAAAAAAGAAATGCGCATGTGATGGCAGTAGACTTCAACACTTCACTTATCAATAACCGGATAAATATAACAGGAGAAGTGGCAAAAGTTGTTGTTGATGTTCCGGAAAAGTATTCACAACAATTTGGAACGGAACAGGCAGGTGCTTTTATGGATATTATATAT
This sequence comes from Bacteroidota bacterium, assembly GCA_040007375.1. Lineage (GTDB taxonomy): Bacteria > Bacteroidota > Bacteroidia > AKYH767-A > OLB10 > JANOXC01. Next base: position 3,604 of record JBDTVD010000314.1, read on the forward strand.
ACTGTACTGCAGAAAAAAATACTCGGCTGGGAAAATGCCAAGCTGAATGTTGGTGTAAGAATAGAATATGCAGATTATAACCAGGGCACATTTAAAGAAACAGGAGATAACATTGCTGATGATGTCTGGTCAATAGTTCCATCGATTGCATTCCGGCCAGCAGGAACCACTGTGGTAAGATTTAATTACCGTTACATGGAGCAGAAGGACATTTTAGGAAATCCGCCTGCATTAACAGGAGCTTATCAGTTTGGAATAGCTACTTATTTTTGAAGGAGTATCAAGATTCAAGTATCAAGATAAATACTGTTAAAAATCAATTTATAATTTTGAATTCACGAACTGAAATAATTTATCTGCTAATACGAATTAAAGAATTAAGTTTCTTTTAGACCCGAAATTTACATACTACAACTGTTTGATTTTTCTGTGAGATTAATTGTTCTCAACAGGATATATATTCTAAGCATTCAATAAGGTCTCTCGACTTTGCTCGAGATGACATTCTGGAATCAATTTATAATTTAGAATTTATAATTTAGAATTTATAATTATTTTCCTAATTTCCTTTTATCAGTTTTGTAATATAGTGCTTATCACCATAAACTACTTCAGCAAAATAAATTCCGTCAGTAAGACTATTTCCAAAATCAAAATTATTTCCTTCTACATTCCACTGCTGAATTACTCTTCCTAAA
>JBDTVD010000315.1:0-4295 GCA_040007375.1 Bacteroidota bacterium
GCACGCATAAATAAAGTCTGGTCGCCCATCATTATTTCGAGAAGCAGCGTTTCATACGCTTCCGGAGTTTCATTAATTGCTTCATCATCATAGTTGAACACCATATCAATTGTGTTCAACACCATATCAAGCCCGGGTCTTTTTGCCTGTAGTTGGAGACGTATGCTCATTTCAGGTTGTATGTTAATGATTAACCTGTTTTGCTGCCAGTTATCAGTTGCTTCCTGCGGAAATACAAAATGAGGAACATCACGAAATTGAATGGAAATAGAAGATGACGTCTGGTGCATTCGTTTACCTGTACGCATATAAAAAGGTACACCATGCCAGCGCCAATTATCTATAAAAAATTTTATGGCAGCAAAAGTTTCCGTATTGGAATCAGGATTTACTTTGGGTTCTTCCCTGTAACCGGGAACCTCTTTACCTTCCATCCACCCGTTGCCATACTGACCTCTAACAGCATGTGTTCTTATTTCTTCAGGCGAAAATTTTCGCATGGCATGAAGCACATCTACTTTGCGGTTACGAACTTCATCAGCGCTGAAATTAATTGGCGTTTCCATAGAAATAAAGCATAGCAACTGCAATAAATGATTCTGCATCATATCGCGTATAGCACCAGCACCCTCATAATACTCTCCACGTTCTTCCACACCTAATTGTTCAAGAACTGAAATCTGAACATGTTGAATATAATTACGATTCCATATTGGTTCAAGTATAGCATTTGCAAAACGGAAAGCCATAATATTCTGAACAGTTTCTTTGCCGAGGTAATGGTCAATCCGGTAAATCTGTTTCTCTTGGAAAATGCTGCACAATTGTTTATTTAATGCTTTTGCGGAAACAAGATCGTGACCAAAGGGTTTTTCAATAACTATACGTGTATTCTCAGGATTTTCAGCCAGCTTGTTTTTCGAAATATTTTCCGCAATCACTCCAAAATATTTTGGCGCTACGGCAAGATAATAAATCAAATGAGCTTCCTTTTTCCACTCCTCTTTGCACTGTTGTATCCTGGCTCCAAACTCTTTGAAGGAATCAGCATTATCAAATTCGGCAGCCTGATAAAAAATGCGTGATGAAAATTCTTTCCATTTACTCTCTTCAACTTTTCCTTTACGTGAATATTTATTGACTGCATCTAATAATTTTTTGCGGAAATCATCATCACTCAATGTGCTTCTGCTGCTGCCAATAATTACAAACTGATCGGGCAACCCATTATCTAAAAACAAATTGTACAAAGCCGGAATTATTTTACGTGAAGTGAGGTCTCCTGTAGCACCAAACAGAATAAAAATAAATGGCTGTGATTTGATATCTGTGAGCATAATAAAATTAATTTTTTGTGTCAACAACTTTTGAACTACTCAGCCAGTTGGTATGAAAAACACCTTCTTTCCCAATAAGCTCGTATGTATGCGCACCAAAATAATCGCGCTGCCCTTGTATAAGATTGGAAGGCATTTTTTCGGTTTTCAAATAATAAAAATAATTCAGGGAGGCGGCATAAGCAGGTAAAGCAATACCGTTAGATGCTGCATTTGAAACTACTGTACGGATACCCGGCAGACTATTTTTAATTTGTGTTAGAATAGCACTATCTGTTATAATATTTTCAAGGCTTGCGTTGTTCTGAAAAGCCTGGTAAATATTTTCGAGAAATGCAGAACGAATAATGCAACCACCTCGCCATATTCTCGCAATCTGGTCTAACTCCAAGTTATAATTAAATTCCTGCGAGGCTTTATAAAGCAAATGCATTCCCTGTGCATAAGTTATCACCATGCTGAAATAAAATGCCTGTTCAAGATTTACTAAATAGTCATTTTCATTTTGCGTGATTGATTTTTGATTTTCACCATCAAACATGGAAGCTATTTCTTTTCTTAATGATTTATACTTAGATAAATCGCGTATAGAAACAGCAGTATCAATAGTAGGAATGGGAACCTGCAAATCCATTGCAATTTGCGAAGTCCACTTACCGGTTCCTTTTGCTTTCGCTTCATCTTTTATTTCATCTAATAGAAATACTTTAGAACCATCTTTTTTAAATGCAAAAATATCAGTTGTGATTTCCAGCAGAAATGATTGGAGCCTGCCTTCATTCCATTTTTTAAAAATGTCATGAATAGCAATGTTGTCAATATGCAATCCATTTTTTAAAAGGTCATAAGTTTCTGCAATCAGTTGCATCAAAGCATATTCAATTCCATTGTGCACCATTTTTACAAAATGCCCTGAAGCACCAGGACCTATATAGGTCACACATGGTTCACCATTTACATGAGCAGCAATTGCTTCAAAAATATGCTGAACATGTTTATATGCTTCTTTATCACCGCCCGGCATCATGCTCGGACCTTTACGCGCTCCTTCTTCTCCTCCTGAAATTCCCATTCCAAAAAAATGCAATCCTTTTTCATTTAATAAAATGTCTCTCCTTTCTGTGTCATGAAAATGTGAGTTACCTCCATCAATAATGATATCTCCTTTATCTAACAGCGGAATTAATTCTGCAATTACATCATCCACAATTTTTCCAGCTGGTACCAGCATCATTAGTGTGCGCGGACTTTTTAAATTCTGAATAAATTCTTTTATGTCAGTAAATCCTTTTGTTGAACCGCCTTTGCTTTCCTTAAGAAGCAGAGCAACCTTATTTGCATCTTTATCATAACCTGATACAGCAAACCCATGATCAGCCATGTTAAGCAGCAGGTTACATCCCATTGTTCCCAAACCTATCATTCCAAATAAAAATTGTTTATCAGCAGCCATGTATAAAATTATTTTACGTTATGTATTTATAAAATCTTCCAGTATTTTTTTTGTGGATTCCAAATTATGGTGTTGAAAGCTGTGAATGCCCATTCGTTGCGCTGTTTGGACAAGCATTGGTCTGTCATCAAAATAAATGCATTGTTCAGGACTTGCCTGAACAATACCTAATGCAAGATTATATATTCCGGGATCAGGTTTCCGCATCTTTTCTTCACACGAAGAAATAAATGCATCAAAACATCCGTGCAAACCAAACTCTTTAATGCGATAATCATTTAGGTCTTTGCCTTCGTTATTAAGCGAAATAACACGTATATACCCGGAGGTGTTTTTTTTCCATTCTTTAAGCCATTGCAGCGTGCCTGGCAATTCTGTAGATTGAGAAAACATAAATGTTTTAAACTCTTGTGGCGTAAAATTTCTTGGTACGTTAAACACAACTGTATTCAAATAATCATCAAGAGTAATTTTTCCGATTTCATATACGTTAAAAATAAAATCATGCAACCTGTCCATCTCATCATAGTTGAGGCCGAATTTTTTTGCAGCCGCCTGTCTCGCCACATGACCCCATCCATCGGTGAGCAACACTCCACCAATATCAAAAAAAATAATTTTGAAAGACGCAGATTTCATAAAAGGCTATTGATAGATTTATTTCGTTTTTATTTAATCAGATTTAATTTTTTTCCAACGCTTTAACTTTTTCCAATCTTCGCAAATGCCTTTCGGCACCAGAGAACTTAGCATTTAAGAATGCTGTAATGTACTCCTGTGCTGCTGCAAATGCTGTAACACGTCCGCCAAGACAAATCAAATTCATATCATCATCTTCCACGCCTTGATGAGCAGAAAAATAATCATTAATCAAAGCTGCTCTCACTCCTTCAACTTTATTTGCTGCAATCGCTGCGCCTACTCCGCTTCCGCAAATTGCAATGCCACGTTCAATTTCGTTTGCTGCAACTGCTTTTGCAAGAGGAATTATGAAGTCAGGATAATCATCTGTGTTATCCAAAGCAAACGCACCAAAATTTTTCACATCGAATCCTTGCCTGTGAAGAAAATCATAAATAATTTCCTTTAACGCGAACCCGCCATGATCGGCAGCGATACCAATTTTCATTTTATGATTTCTTATGTCAACAGTTTTTTTGCTTTGTCAACTATATTTTCAACCGTGAATCCGAAAAATTTAAACAAGTCTTCAGCCGGTGCAGAATGCCCGAAGGTGTCAATGCCTAAAACATCACCTTTATCCGTTACATATTTGTGCCAGCCCAATGTGGAGCCTGCTTCAACAGCAAGTCGTTTTTTTAATTTAGCAGGAAACACTTTTTCTTTGTAATCAGTATCCTGCTTTTCAAACAACTCCCATGATGGCATGCTTACCACACGTGCTGCAATGTTTTGCTCTTTCAGTTTTTTCTGCGCTTCAATTAATAGTGAAACTTCAGAACCCGTTCCGATTAAAATTACTTGTGCTTCTTTTTCTGAATCAG
>JBDTVD010000316.1:0-4280 GCA_040007375.1 Bacteroidota bacterium
AAGCAACAAAGAAATTACCGTTGATATATTTTCTTTAACCGGACAAATTATTTACAATGCAAAAACAAAAAGCAATTCTTTATCTATCGAAAATTATTTACCGGGAATTTATTTTATCCAGATCAGTGATGGAATTAATTTCTATACATCAAAGTTTGTAAAATCTGAATAACATATTAACGAAGTTAATACGACTGTTTTTGTAGTGTCATTTTTCGTGGTGTCAGGTGTTACCTTATTTGTGGTGTCAGGTGTTTCCACCTGACACTTTATAATGACAGGTCAATTATATATACAAAGCATAAACAGCCTTTTCAAACTACCTTTATTAAAACATAAGTCCTGTGGTTTTGTCACGGCGGGTTTCCTCCTGAATGACGGGTCAATTTTCGTGGTGTCAGGTGTTTCCACCTTTTTTTGGTGTCAGGTGTTTCCACCTGGCACTTAATAAACTCAATTAATGCCTTCTGTCTTCAATTTAATTGGCTGTTGTTTCGGTAGAATAACATGAAACGATGCTCCTCTTGTTGCATTGGATTTTGCAAAAATTAACCCGTGGTGATTCTCCGCAATTTTTTTGTTGAGTGCCAGACCAATGCCAGTACCAATGTAAGCCTGCTTAGAGTGAAGACGTTGAAAGATGACAAATATCTTTTCAGCATAATCCTGTTCAAAGCCTATCCCATTATCGCGGAAAATTATTTCAACGTACGATAATTTATTTGACAAGGTAGGATATTTTGCCATCTCCTTTTTTGAAAGCATTCCTGTTGTGATATGGATAAGTGGTGCTACGCCTTCTTTAGAGAATTTAAGTGAATTGCTGAGCAGGTTGGAAAAAAGCTGGTACATCTGCATAGGCACTGCACTGATAATAGGCAGCACATCAATTTTAATCTTTGCCTTCTTTTGCTCAATGAGTAAATCAAAATCATTTAAAATATCATCCAGTGTTTCATTCAGATTGGTATCTACAAACAATTTTTCATAATTCATGAGATGTGAATAGTTGAGTACATCCTGAATTAAATTCGACATGCGCATGGATGATGTTTCAATTTTATTTAGCAGAAATTTTGATCCCTCTGTAAGCTCTTCTGCATGCTTTTCACGAAGTGCGCTGGAGAAAGTCAAAATCTTTCGCAGGGGTTCCTGCAGGTCGTGACTGGTGATGTATGCAAACTGTTGCAACTGATCATTGGTTTGCTGCAATTCACGAGTGCGTTCTACAACTTCAGTCTCAAGATCCTGTGCAAATGTCTTTAACTTTTCTTCCACCAATCTTCTTTCGGTAACATCTTCAATAGCAAGAAGTATTAATTGCTCCGCCGTTTTTGCATTCACTATCTGTTGTGCATTCAGCAGTAAGGTACGTTCACCAACAGAAGGGAATTCCAGTTTAATTTCAAAATCATCAATACGTTTCTTCTGCGGTAGTATTTTTTCAAGTAGCGATCGCAGTTGTGCATTATCAAACTGATGATTCTGTATTTCATAGAACAACTGATCTTCTGTTTCCTGTTCGTCAACATTAAATTTTTTATAGAAAGATGCATTGGCTGTTTTTATCCGAAGTAATCTATCAAGCACAACAAGTGGTTCGCGCATTGTTGTAATAATTGCTTCTGAATAAAAGCGTGATGCATTCAGCAATTCCTGCTTGTCAATAAGCTCATGGTTAACAATAATAAGTTCCTCATTGGTTGACTGAAGTTCTTCTTTTGATGTTTCCAGCTCTTCGTTCAGGCTTTGCATCTCTTCACTGCTGCTGAGCAGTTCTTCATTGGCACTTTGCAATTCTTCATTGGCAGCTTCCTGATCTTCGGTTATCGAACGCATATCTTCACGCGTTTGTGCCAGTTCCAATTCAATCTGTTGAATTCTTACTTCTGCTTCCCTGTTTACTTTTTGCAACTCAGGAGATTCTTTTATTTTTTTACCTGATACAGCAACCGGAAGTTCTGTTTTGGTGAACAGCACCAGAAAATGAGATTCAACAATATTAGGAATCGGGATAACCTGGATATTAATAAGTCTTTGTTTCGACAACTCCCCTGCATCATTTCTTAATCCTGGAATTCCGGTTTTGATAACAGTGTGCTGACTTACTTTTGCTTTATGAATTGCATTACGTAATTCAAATGCCAGTCCGCTGCCCGCCATTTTGAGAAGATTGAAAGTAGGTTTTCCTGGTGATTGTTCCAGGAATGGAGCTATGGCACCATGAATATGAACAATATCGAGTTGCTCATTTACAATTACACCTGCTGGAGTAAAACCCGAAAGCAATATCGATTCAGCACTCTTCCGAAAGTCAGTTTGTGGAACTTCGGCAGATACTTTTTTATCTTTTTTTGTTGATGCCGTTTCTTTTTTTGGTTCAAGTGGCACATGTATAAACAGGCCGGGAACCGATTTTCGCATATATATTTTTTCCTGCTTACCCAAGGGTGTAAATAAGTCGGATGATGCACCGGTGCTTTCTGATTTTCCCAAAATCAGTATTCCGTTTTCTTTGAGTGCATAATGAAAGGTGGTAAATGCTTTCTTTTGTAAAAATGTATCCATATATATAAGCACATTCCTGCAACTTACTAAATCCATTTTTGCAAATGGCGGGTCTTTTAAAAAATTGTGCGGAGCAAAAACGCACATATCACGAATGAGTTTATTGACTTCAAAACTGCTGTTATTTTTAGTGAAATAATTCTTTATTCTTTTATCACTAATGGTGTGTATCTCAGCTTTCGTGTAAATACCGGTGCGTGCCTTTTTAATTGCTGCTTCTGATATGTCGGAAGCGAAGATCTGGATTCTTGTTTTGCTCCATTCACTTTTGGCAGAAGCGTTCAGGCATTCATCCAGACACATAGCAATAGAATAAGCTTCCTCACCTGTAGAACAACCTGCAATCCAAACACGAATCGGATGGTCTGGTAATCTGTTTTTAAGAAGTTGTGGAATACTTGTTTTGGCTAATGAAGCAAACATTTCAGGATCACGGAAGAAGGAAGTTACCGGAATAAGCATATCCTGGAAGAGTGCATTCTGTTCCACTTTATTACCTTGCAAAAATTTGAAATACTTTGAAAGATTTGTCTCTTTACGCAGTCCCATTCTGCGTGCGATACGACGGAGCGGCGTAGGTTGTTTGTAATAAGTAAAATCAACTCCACTGTTTACTTTAAGCAGGGAAAGAATCTGCTTAAAAATATCATCTTCCTTGAGCTCTTTCCCTGCTTTCTTTTTTAAGTCCTGCGGCTTTTTTTTCCTGTCCATATGTAATAGTTGGTCAGGAATATTTTCAGGTGCTAAAATAAAATCTACTACACCAGCATTAACAGCACTTAGCGGCATAGAATCATAAGTAGCCGTTTCTTTATCCTGTGCAATGGTAACTCCTCCATATTCTTTAATAGCTTTTAAACCAAGCGTTCCGTCAGTACCTGTTCCGGATAAGACAACACCCACTGCAAATTCCTTATGCACATGTGCAAGTGATGTAAAAAAAATATCAATGGCAAGATTCTGTATCTTTCTGTTTCGGGCGGTTAGTTTAAGTACACCATCTGTAGAAGTAAGTGTTTTATTGGAAGGTATTATATATATATGATCAGGAGTAAGATGAATATCATCTGTAATTTCATGGACAGGGATTTTTGTTACCCGTTGTAAAATTTCAGGCAATATACTTTCATGATTTGGGTCGAGATGTTGAACAAGTACGTAAGCCATTCCTGAATCTTCAGGTATTGCCTTCAACAATCGTTTGAAAGCATCCAATCCTCCCGCAGAAGAACCAATCCCTACAATTGGAAAGTTCTGTGTGGTGGCGCTGGGAGGAGTTTTTTTGTTTTTTTCTAATGTTTTCATTGGCCAGTTAAAAGCCGAAGGTAACTATAATAACACGCCATGAACAGATGTTTAAACTATAATTGCTTTAATCAACCGCTTTTAGGTAAAACACCTTTAATCATTAGCTTTTTGTCTTTCATGAGGAACCTTACCATGAGCGATGTGTGGTTGTTAGTACTACAAACAAAAGGTATACAAAGCAGAAGAAGCTTTTTTTCGTAGTGTCAGGTGTGTTTTTTTCGTGATGTCAGGTGTTTCCACCTGACATTATATAATACCTTTTCAAACTTCATTATCCTTACCCCTGCCTGAAGGGTGTGTGATATTTTTTCGTGATGTCAAGTGCTTCAGTTGACATTTTTTTGTGATGTCAGGTGTTTCCACCTGACACTTTAAAATGCTTTTTCAAACTACATTATCCTTAC
>JBDTVD010000317.1:0-4279 GCA_040007375.1 Bacteroidota bacterium
GAGTGCTGAGTGCTGAGTGCTGAGTGCTGAGTGCTGAGTGCTGAGTGCTGAGTTGAAAAATGGACTGAGGAAATTACTGTTTTTTTTACTCCGAACTCCGAACCAGTAACTCCGAACTAACTAAGGACTCACAACTCAAAGCTCACAACTTAACTAAGTAAAATCAATCCTGATGGTATCATTATTTTTCAACCCAAGTAATGTGGATGCATTTCCCTGGTTGATGGCAATCTCCAGATAACCGGAAATATTAAACAGAGCAACAAGGTTTCCTCTGTCAGCCACTGCATATCGCTCACTTAAAGTGGTAATGGTATACTGCTGACGTCGTGCATTGATTTCAAACTTACGGCCATCACGTATCTGTTCGAAAAGTTTCCGGTCAATATTGGTTACTGCATTCCCGAAATCATCAATATATATAATCGAACCTCTTATCACATCTTCTTCAATAACTGGTCGGAATTCACTCTTTTGCACAAACTCAGTAACACGGCTTCCCAGCTCATATATATTTTTCCCTGATGAAAGATGCAGTATAGCATTTACAATAGCTGTGACATCATAAGCAGCAAAAGGAAATTCTGATGCCGTCAATTGAACCATATCAACAGGCTGATCATCAAAAACCAAAGAAAAGAAACCATCATTCATCCCAACAAAAGAATGTCCTTCTTTTTTAATTGCAACAAACTCTGTAGTAACAGAAGGAAAACTGCCAACACCAATGAAGTGAATAGTACCATCCGGAAAATTCAGATAAGTATTTCTGAAAAGATAAGCAGCCTGTGCAATGTTAAATGGCTGCACATCATGTGATATGTCAATTAACAATGGATTTTCAATTGCACGCAGAATTTTACCTTTTAAAATTGCTACATGCTGATCACGAAGTCCCCAATCTGATGTAAGTGTAATCACAGCCATGAGTGTTCAAAATTAAGCGTATTCATTCTCAGGTTATCTGCTTTTACTTGTCACTTGTCAACAATTGCGGTTTTAAAATTAGTCACCTTTACACCATGAGCAGGACTTCTAACCAGCAATCATTAAAGGAAGTAATAGATGAATTAATTCAGGCTTACCGGTTAAAGGAAGGTCTTGATGAAGTTCGTCTTCGTAATCTGTGGGAACAATTAATGGGAAATATGATTGCATCTAAAACAATGAGCATTAATCTGAAAGTTGATGTTCTTACCATCAGGTTAAGTTCTGCGGTGTTACGACAGGAATTACTTTATAAACGTGATGAAATAAAAAAAGCGCTTAATGAAGCGCTTGAAACTGAAGTAGTGAAAGAAGTTATTCTTTGCTGAAATAATTAATATCTCTCTAAACCGGAGAAGAAGAAGTTACCTTCAATGGCAGCATTTTCATCACTGTCAGATCCATGAACAGCATTTGCTTCAATACTCTTTGCAAATAGATTTCGTATTGTTCCCACTTCTGCTTTTGCCGGATCCGTTGCACCGATTATTTTACGGAAGCTTTCTACTGCATTCTCTTTTTCAAGGATAACAGCAACGATAGGTCCTGACGACATATAGTTTACTAAATCCTTATAGAAAGGACGCTCTTTATGAACTGCATAAAATTCTCCTGCAGTTTCAAGCGTTAGGCGGGTGTATTTCATAGCTATGATTTTAAAGCCGCCTTTAATAATATGATCAAGGATGGCACCGGTGTAATTGTTCGATACTGCATCAGGCTTGAGCATGGTAAATGTTCTGTTCGTTGTCATAATTTATTTTGAATGGACGGCAAAAGTAAATCGTTTACATTTGACAGCCAATAAAATCAGATGATTCCTCAATTTAATCCGGATGATTTGTTATCCGTTAATCAGCTTCTTACCGAAAAACGGAAGATTGTTATCACCACTCACCACAAACCAGATGGTGATGCACTCGGTTCTTCACTCGGTTTAAAACATTATCTCGATCTGAAAGGTCATGAGGTAACTGTGGTAACACCAAGCGAGTATCCTGATTTTCTTGCATGGATGAAAGGAAGTGAAGAGGTGATTGATTATATAAAAAGTACAAAGCTTGCCAACGAAGCATTTGCAAAAGCGGAAATTGTTTTTTGTCTGGATTTTAATGATCCTAAAAGAGTGGAGCGTTTGCAGAATCTGCTGAATGGATTCCAGGGAGTTAAAATTCTGATGGATCATCATCTCGATCCTGTATCGTTCTGCAATTACACTTTTTCCTTTCCGAAGTCATGTGCAACATCAGAAATTATATTTCATTTTATTGTAGCATGTGGCGACAGAAACCTGCTGGATCAGAATATCGCTTCCTGTTTGTATGCAGGATTGATTACTGATACAGGTAGTTTCCGGTTTGATAGTGTTTCAGCAGATACGCATGAAGTGGTTGCACAACTGCTCACAACAGGAATAAAACACAGTCTTATTCATGATTATATATACGACAGTTATTCAGAAGCACGTTTGCATTTCATGGGATTCTGTCTGAAGGATAAGCTGGTTGTTCATCAGGAGTTTCATACAGCGCACATTGCTGTTACACGTGCGGAGATGGATATGTATAAACATCAGGCCGGCGACCTCGAAGGAATTGTAAATTTTGCTTTAAGTATTAAGGGAATTAAGATGGCTGCCTTGTTCAGTGAGCGTGATGGAATTGTAAAAATCTCTTTTCGTTCCAAAGGAAATTTTTCAGTTAAGGAATTAGCAGAACAGAATTTTGAAGGTGGTGGTCATAAAAATGCAGCAGGAGGAAGAAGTGCTCTTTCATTAAAAGATACTGTTAAAAAATTTGATGACCTGCTTCCTCTTTATAAAAATAAGCTGGAAGTAGGTTAACGAAAGTATTTTTTCAGATGGTGATTAACAAAGGATATAAATTATTTTTTTTGTGTGTAGCGATGTTCATAGCTGCAGTGATTTGTATTTCTTCCTGTAAAAACAAGCCTCAGAAATCCACGGAAAATAAACCGGATGATCCGGAAAAACTGATGGAAATCAATAAAGCATTTGTGAATGAGGAACAGGAAAACATCAGCGATTATATAAAGCGTTATAATTATGCAATGGAGGAAACAAAAACAGGTCTTCATCTCCTGCATATTACGATTGGCAAAGGAAGAAAACCTGCAAAGAATTCTGATGTTACTGTTTCCTATAAAATAAATTTGCTGGATGGAACGTATTGCTACAGTTCTGATAGTTCAGGTGTGCTTACTTTCCGTTTAGGTGAGAGTACAGAACCTGGAGGATTACAGGAAGGAATTCTATTGATGAATGAAGGTGGCAGTTCGTTAATGATTATTCCTTCTTATCTGGCTTATGGTTTAACCGGTGATGGTGATAAAATCGGCAGTAATCAATCACTGGTTTATAAAGTGGAATTACTTAAAGTGAAATAATTTTTTTTGAAATTGAATATATTTAAGATACTATGAAAAGAATAATCATACCGGTTTTAATTTTAATGTGCATTGCATCCTGTGGTAAGAAAGGAAGTCATCATACAGAAAGCGGACTGGAATATATAGTGCATTCTTCCAATGAAGGACGAAAGGCTGCAAAAGGTGATATCGTTCAACTCCGGTTTGTTTATGCAAATAATAATGATTCTGTTTTATTTAATTCAGATGCTTTAGCAGATAGCATGATAATGGAATATACGGATTTGCCTTTTGCGCAAATGACGGAAGCCATAGGATTACTGTCAGAAGGTGATAGTGCAACATTTGTTTTTCCTGCCGGTTCTGTTTATGAAAAGGTGTTTAACAGTCAGTTGCCTTCATCGTTATCTGCTAAAGATATTCTCAAATGGCATGTTAAGCTTGTGAAAATATATACAAGAGAGGAATTCAGAACAATAATAGAAACCAAAATCAAAGCCACTGCAGTGGGAGAAGATAGATCTATTGCAGATTACTGCACTGCAAATGGTATCAATGTAACACCTATGCCAAGCGGACTGGTATATATATCTTTTAAAGAAGGCAAAGGTTCACTTCCTGTTAATGGCGATACATTAGTGGTTAAATATACTGCACGGTTTTTAAGTGGACAGGTATTCGATTCTTCAGAAGATGGAACGGGCACTATCCGTTTTATTCAGGGAGAAGGAAAAATGATAAAAGGTTGGGAAGAAGGTTTTTCTTATATGAAAGAAGGAGGTATGGCCAGATTTATCATTCCATCACGAATTGGATATGGCATCAAAGGTTTCGGACCGGTTCCTCCTGATACACCGGTTATTTATGATGTGGAATTACTAAAGATATTGGGAAAGAAAGGCTC
>JBDTVD010000318.1:0-4279 GCA_040007375.1 Bacteroidota bacterium
GATGGGATGTTTTTCAATTATTATAGATTACCATTTAAAAGAGGAGGGGAGGAAGGGAATTAAAAATTAAGAATTAAAAATTAAAAATTAAAATAAGGATTTGGAATTTAGAAATTAGAATTTAGAGTTTAGAGTTTGGAATTTACGAGAAGTATTGGTGAGAAATAAAAATAAAGGGTGGATCGAATTCCACCCTTACAATCAAACTATGCGGACAATTACTCAACCGATATTCTGGCATACTGATTCACACTGCCTTTTAATGTTATGATATACATTCCGGGTGAAATTCCATCAATGTACAGGTGTTTTATATTTCTTCCAACAGAAGTATTTATATGATCTGTATATACTATTTCGCCAATGATGTTTCTTACTTCAATTATTTCTGTGGATACTGATTCTGTTTTAAATTCAATAGTGAAATCAGTATGTGCAGGATTAGGATAAACCAGAAACTGTTCCTCTTCTATAAATTCACTTCCTTCACTTCTTGTGCAATTATTTACTGTTGCAGATTTTGTTTTTGATGGCCCGTTTCCACATGCATTGGATGGAATTACTTTTACATTGCCTGACGATACTCCCCAGTTTACACTAATACTTGCAGTGCCTTGTCCGTTAGCAACTGTTGCTCCTGATGGCACGGTCCAGTTATATATAATTCCGGGAACAGAAGTAACACTGTACGCAACAGCTTGCTGATTCTTACATACGGATGAAGAACCATTTATTACAGATGTCGCAGATGGCTTTCCACTCACCGCAAGATTCCGTGCCGGTCCGTTTCCGCATGCATTCACTCCTTTCACAGATAGGTTTCCGGAAGTAAAACCTACGCCAAAATCAATTGTAATCGTATTTGTTGTTTGCCCCGAAACAATTGTTGCTCCAGTCGGAACTGCCCACAGGTAACTTGTGGTATTGGCAATAGCTGCAATGGAATAAACAACTCCGGTTTTTTGACAGAGTCCGGATGCATTGCCTGAAATCACACCTGGTGTTGGTGGAAGATTTTTAAGTTGCAGAGATTTTATTGCACTTGTTCCTTTACAGTTTTGTGCAGTTACAGAAACTTTACCTGTAGTAAATCCGGGCAGAATAAATAAGGTAATGCAATTCGTTCCCTGACCGGCTGTGATCTGTGTTTTTGCAGGGCCTGTCCACAAATAATTGGTTGCACCTGTTACAGGAGTAATACAATACTGAAAACTTCCGCCAACACAAACAGCATTTGCCTGACCGTTTATTGCGTTAAGAACCGGAGTTCTGCTGATGGCATTTATATATATACAAACTGGTGATGCACTGCTACAATTGTTACTTGCGGTTACACAAATATTACCCGACTGACAGGACGTAGAAAATTTTACAAGTATGGTGTTTGTTCCCTGTCCGCTGATAAATGTTACACCATGAGGAAGAGTCCAGTTATAATTTGTTGCGCCAATTGATCCAACGGCTGTATATATTCCTTGTGTGTTTGTACAAATTACATTTTGTCCGGTAATAACAGGTGTTGCAAGTAATATTGGTGTATGTGTTACATTTCCATTTGCAGGATCACATGCATCTGTTGTGCAGGGATTGTTATCATTAACAATAACAGGATCGCAGAAAACAGGAGCAGAACAAGAATGCACTGTTGGACCACCTTGCGTTTTAGAACAGAATGGATCGGCAGTAAAACCGACTTCAACAACCGTTGCAGTTCCATCGGCTTTAAATCTTATTCCTGTAAACACATGTGAACCTGCCGCAAGACTTGCAACAGGAATAGATGTTGCTCCTCCTCCTGCAACCACATTACCGGGAAGTTTAATTTCTAAATTTCCTGTAACAGGTGGGTTTATATATGTCACACCAACATCAGCAATAAAAAAATCATCAGAAGGATCAGTTGTTCCATTATCATTACATGAACCCATATTTTGCAGCTCAACAATATTAACAGCGCATGATGGTGATGATGAACAGGAAAGTGTAAGCGTAAAATTTCCAGTTGCACCAATCACTGCAGCATCCACTTCAACAAAATAAGTTACCCCTGCACTTGCAATTATACTAGCCTGTTCATTTTGTCCGCATGTATTATTAACACCAGTGATGCATGATGGAACAGTATTAATACAGGCATTTGTAAATATTCTGATTCGTGTATCAAAATCACTTCCTGCACATGTGCTTATTGTTGTTGTATCACCAGCACCAACGAAACTATACCACACTCCTTTTGAAGCAATACCCTGCACAAAACAATTGGGAAGAATAGAATCAAATGTTGCACCTATAGTAGTGCCTGAAATGGTATCACCACAATTTATTGGTGTTGCATTACAACGTTCATCATTAGGAAGTTCAGGCGAGCAGATAAGTGTTAGATAAAAAGTTCCGGATGAAGAAGAATTGTGTGTATTAATAAGAATCCAATATGTTGTTCCATTATCAGTAATGAAGGAGATATTATCTGAACAGGAATTTGCAACTGTACCCTTACAGGAAAGTGTTCCGCAGGTTCCTGTAAATACCATTAAATTATTTGTAGTTGTTCCATTGCAGTTGATAAGAGCCAGTGTTGCAACATCACCATTTCCAATGAAGGAGTACCAGACTCCAGGAGAGGGAATTATCTGTGATCCGCAAACTGGAAATGTATCACTGGTTGCATTTACAGTTGTTCCTGAAATTGTATCTCCACATGTTATCGGTAATGCATTCGCACAGTTATCATTTGAAGGTACATTCGCGATTACATTAATTGTATAAAAACAATATTCATTTCCATTTGTACATGGATCATGAATTACAAACCCTGCATCCTGCTGACCAATGTCGGCAATTGTTGGAGTCCAGCTAAAGGAAGTATTGACGGGATTTCCTGTAAGTGGTAATGATGGTGTTAGAATAGCACTTGAAAGTGCTGCACTGTTACCACTCATGTTTAAAGTTACAGGATTATTTGGATGACCAACATCTGACGCACTCATAGAAAATGTTACGGGCACACCAACCGTTGCAGAAATTGTTGATCCGCATGCAGGAGATGGAGCAACAAATACAGGAGAACCCGGAGCACCACTACATGGATTAACAACATCAACAACATATGTACAAAATGTTTTACTCTGACAAACATCTATTGCCTGAAAAGTAACTGTATGATATCCTGCATCTGTTAACAATGGTGTCCAGTTAAAAACTGCACTTACAGGATTTCCCGATGGAAGCGCAGGAGACATTGTTGCTCCTGACGGCAATCCAAATGAACTTAGTGTTACCACATTTCCGGCATCAACATCTGAGGCTTTTACTGTGAATGAAAACGGCATACCTTCTATTGCTGAAATTGTATCTCCACAAGCAGGAGATGGAGAAATAAATGCAGGATTATGATTACCTGTACACGGACCGGCAACATTAATTGTAAAAGAACATGTTGCTTCATTATTACAAATATCAGTAACTGTAAATTCAATTATATGCTGACCAATATCTGCAGCAACCGGTGTCCAGATAAAAATTGAAGAAGGTGGATTATCATTTTCCGGCAATGAAGGACTCATCACCGCACCTGTGGGTAATGTGCCTGAACTTAAAGTAAGATGTTCATTGTTATTATCACCATCAAATGTACCTACAGAAATAAAAACCTGCACCCCAACTGTTGCAGAAATTACTGATCCACATGCAGTCTGATTACTAAATACCGGATCATTTCCACATTGTGCAAAAGAGGGATGATGAAATGCCCATATAAATAGCATTAATATATAATAAGTTTTTCGCTGAATTAAAAAATTAACAGTTGTTTTCATGATGTGAAAGTGTTGTGTTTGTTTATTAAAGAAAGTAGTTATCCAATACCACAACAAAGTTCACGGATAGCGGCAAGCGGGTCAATACCGAATATGGGGGAGGGGAAATAAATTAAAAATTAAGATTTAAAAATTAAAAATGACTTCTTACTATGCACTGTTTATTTTCAATTATTGAAGATTTGAAGTTAAACAGAGAAGGACTCAATGAAAAGAGAGGAAGGAATTAAAAATGAAGGATGAAAAATGAACTTCATCACCTAATCACCTCGTCACCTCATCACTTCAATGGAATTAAAAATTAAAAATGAAGGATGAAAAATGAACTTCATTACTTAATCACCTAATCACCTAATCACTTCAGATAAGTCTTTCTTTAATTGCTTTTGCAACGGCTTCTGATTGTGAATGAACATGCAGCTTATCATAAATGTTTTTCAAATGTGTTTTTACCGTTTGAAAAC
>JBDTVD010000319.1:0-4274 GCA_040007375.1 Bacteroidota bacterium
ATTATAAATTCAAAATTATAAATGAAACGAACTCATTTAAGATTATAAATTCAAAATTATATATGAAATGAACTCATCTGAATACAGAAGAATTAAAGTCTTGATACTTGATACTTGTGTCTTGATACTAAATACTAGTTCATCATAACCGGCATCACCAGCATCAGAATATCTTCATCTCCTTTCACCTGGTCTTTTGGTGGAGAAAGTAATCCTGCACGATTTGGAAGTGACATTTCCAGTTGTACATTTTCTGTTTCCATATTCACCAGCATATCAGTAATGAAACGTGCATTAAAAGCAATCTCCATATCCTTACCATCATAACTGCAGGCAAGTCTTTCATTTGCATCATTTCCAAAATCCATATCTTCTGCTGAGATATCAATCTGGCTTCCTGCAATTTTTAATTTAACCTGGTGAGTAGTTTTATTAGAGAAAATACTCACACGTTTTATCGCATTTAAAAATGACTGTCTGTCTATTGTTAGTTTGTTTGGATTATCCAGTGGAATTACTGCTTCATAATTTGGATAACGTCCATCAATCAAACGACATATTAAACTAAAATTTTCAAAACCAAAAAATGCATTGGCATCATTAAAATCCAATTTCACAGAACTGTTAATTCCGGGAAGATTACTTTTTAATAATTGTAATGGTTTCTTCGGAAGTATAAATGATGTTTCTTTTGAAGCTTTTGTATCATTTCTTCTGTAACGCACCAAACGATGTGCATCTGTTGCAACAAACGTAGCACCTTCTTTACTGAACTGGCAGAACACACCTGTCATTACAGGACGCAGATCATCATTGCCCGTTGCAAATAATGTTTTATTTATAGCTTCCAGCAATACTTCACTTGGCATTTCAATAGTGCTTGGTTTATCAATAACAGGAATCTTCGGATATTCATCTCCATTCAAACCTGTCAGTTTAAATTTTCCAGCATCACTGCTGATCTCCACCTGGAAATTAGTATCACTTATTTTGAACGACAGTGGTTGTTCACTGAAAGTCTTTAATGTGTCGAGTAGAATTTTAGCAGGAATAGCAACTTTTCCTTCGTCCTTGCTTTCTACAGCCAGTATCACTGTCATGGTAGTTTCCAGATCGGAAGCCGAAACTTTCAACTGACCTTTATTCAGTTCAAAAAGAAAATTCTCCAGTATTGGTAATGGAGTATTACTGTGCAGTGCACCGCTTACACTGTTGAGGTGCTTGAGAAGAGTAGAGGAAGAAACAACAAATTTCATGTTCAGTTAGTTGAGTTTAAGCAGGCCTGTTAATCAGTACAAATACTCTGCATAGAAGCAGAAAGCATATTGTTCCCGGACAGGTTACTGCTGAATATTTTATTCCGGGGCAGCAAATATAGCGTAACGCCCTTATTTTCCTGTGCTTCCTGACGCTTTAAAGTAGGAAGGAGTTTTTAACAATTTATCCCATGTAAAATACTGGCAGAGATACAGAGTTGGATCGCCCTGAATCATAACATATAGATTATCCTTGTCGTAAGGAAGCGGATTCCCTTCAGGATCTACCTTATTCATGGAGTTTTCCATGATTGGTCGGCGGTAAGCTAAAACTTCCTTAACACGTCCATCCACAGAGGCAATAGCTAATTTTTTAAATGGACCCACTTTAAGAATGGAATCCCTCACTTCCTTCGGATCTTTTTCGTCGATACTTTCATAACCCACCACTTTGAAGTTTACAATATAGCTCCTCGTTTTCTCCTTGCTTACCGGTTGCACAGCAGCACCTGAAGCGGAAGTAACTGTATAAACTGAATCTCCCTGGCGTTGAATAATGAAGCCTGAATCAGGTTGTAAAATATCCGTCACCTGAACTGATTTGATAAGTGCCGGCTCATAGGCGAATATGATCCTTCTTCTCCAGCCGTTTTCAGAAACAAAAAACCGTGGCGTGAGATATCCGTTGAAACCCGGAATGTGCATGATAAAGGGAACAGAAGATCCTTCGAGATACATGAAGGTACCTAAATTATCCATGGTAGCATGTCCTACATAAAATGTCTTGAGCAATTTTCCATCAGCATACAACTCCACTTTTGTTGAATTAGATGCCAGAAGTTTCATGGTATTATTATATAAATTTTTACCAACCGGACTTCTGACTTCCATTGATGCAACAGTTGTAAGCAAGGTGTTTATTCCATCCTGTCGTGCTTCAAAATGATTATTTACCAGCCACTGACTTCTTGATTTTCTTTCCAGCACAACAGTATTGCCTTTGCGGTCGGCCATAAATATTTTATCAATAGATGCTGTATCCTTAACAGCAAAATCAGCTTGTGCTTTATTAATTGTTGTGTTGCTTTTATTCAGATAAAGAATTGTTGCTGCAGCAGCGAGCACGACAAAAAGGATGATATATATTCTGTTTTTTTTCATTTTCACAATTAAATTATGCTGAATATTTTTTCCTTCTTATATAAAATTTTGCCAATGCAAACAGTAATACAAGGAAAGGAGGAAATATACAGTTGAAAATACGGATGGATTGTCCATTACTTTCCAGTACCTGCGGATCAAGCAATCTTAATTTAAACTCTTTATTACGCACACTCATCAATCCTGAATCATCAGCGAGATAATCCATTACATTCTGCACAAAACTTCTGTTACCGAAAAATGTTCCTGAATATTTATCATAGCCGCAGGCAAGTGGTTTTCCTTTTTGAAAATCATTGGTAATTACATCACCATCTGCAATAATTACCATGCGTGTTGGTTTTGCACTTTGTTCCTTGAAATTAATTTGTGGTGAGTTGCGGATGGTATCAGGAATAGGACGGTTTTTAAAAATTGATTCAAAATTTCCTTCCAGTAAAACAGCTACAGGAAGATGTTTTTGATTGTATTGCTTTGGATTTGGTTTTAACTGCATGATGCCAAGATTCACACGAACAGGAGCAGGTGCTATTCTTGTATATTCAGAGGTAGTAAGTAAAATTGTTTTTGTAATAGTTGGTGCGCCTACTGTATCAAGTGTACTAACAAATTGTCCTCTTACAGAATTCAGATTATTTACAATCGGATGTTTTCCAAAAGGTGATAATAATGGAAAATAATACCAGGGTCGTAATTCTGTGCGTGGTTGATTTCCTACATAACCGGTAACAACAGGAATAGGAGCAGACTGCAGATCAAGAACAAGATCATAATTGATACGTACACCATAACGGAATAACATATCATCAAGATTAATCTGTCTTCCCAGTGCCATTGTCTCTCCTTTGTTTCCCAGGCTATCCATCGTTACATCCATCTGATCAAGCAACCAGAAAACACGTCCTCCATGCATTATATATTGATCAAGAATGAACTTGCTTTTATCATCAAATGTTGAATCAGGTTTTGCAATAATGAGGGCTTTGAATTTATCCAATGCACCAAGTGTATGTCCTAGTTCAACATTAGAAACATCATAACTGATTTTCAGAATTGCAGCGATATCCTGAATTTTTTTCTCCTCCACTTCACCATGTCCTGTTGTAAAACCAATTGTAGGTTTTAACGGATTGGTCGCTTTTTTTATAGCACTGATAATTTCATATTCCAGATTTTGAATGGAGTTGTTCAGCATCTGCACACTGGAAACTCCAATCTGATCTTTCAGCAACTGCACCGGAATTTCCTGAGTGCTGAAACTCACCAGTGCACCGGGAAAAACAATTTTCTGTGAAGTTCCTTCTTTCGATTGTTCTTCAAGGTTCGTTGGTGTTAATCCTTTTTCTGCAAGCTGACGATAGAAATTATTCCGTTCCTGTTCATCTGTGCTTGCTGATGGATTAATGAATTCATATTCGAGATTACCATTTGAATAATTCCGGAGTTCATCCAGCATTTCACGCGTTGCATTTTCCAGCTTTTGAAAACCCGGAGGAAAATCACCATCAAGATAAACCTTAACATAAACAAGGTCTTTCAGATTTCCCATAATCGTTTTGCTGGATTCGGAAATGGTAAATCTTTTATCACCTGTTAAATCAATACGTGTAAATACAAAAGCGGAAATGAAATTGGCAAGAACAATGATGCCGATAACAAGTATCAGTTGAATTATATTCTGTTTTTTAACACCGCGTTTCACTTCGTTCAAATTATAAATTCAAAATTATAAATTATAAATTTTTTTAAATTAATTCTGATTTTTAAATCTTAATTTTTAAATCTTAATTGCTAATTGCTAATTGCTAATTGCTAATTGCTAATTGCTAATTGCTAATTGCTAATTGCTAATTGCTA
>JBDTVD010000320.1:0-4241 GCA_040007375.1 Bacteroidota bacterium
CAACATGAATCGGAGTTGTTCCATAGTTTGATTTTAATCCTGATGATACAAATTGATTTGTTCCGTTTACACGATATACAAAAGAGGAAATTCCCTGAATCATCCCCTGGTTAATCAACTTCTTTGCAGGTTCCTGAATAGCAATATGTCCTAAGTCAAATAAAAATTTTGTCCAGAAACGAACATATAATAAATGTCCTGTTGAGTGTTCTGCACCACCTATATATAAATCTACATCCTTCCAGTAGTTCAATGCTTCTTTGGATGCAAAGTTCTTATTGTCTTTTCTGTCTTCAGAAGATTCCATGTAACGTAAAAAATACCATGATGATCCTGCCCAGCCTGGCATGGTAGAATGCTCGTAACTGTATTCACCTTTATACTTCCAGTCCTTTGCTCTTGCCAACGGTGGTTCGCCATCTTCAGTAGGTAAATATTTATCTACTTCAGGAAGTAACAACGGCAAATCATTTTCCGGTAATGTATATGGAATTCCATTTTTATAATAGATCGGAATCGGTTCACCCCAGTAACGCTGTCTTCCGAAAATTGCATCACGCAAACGGTAATTTATTTTTCCTTTTCCTAAACCAAGCTTTTCAATTTCTTTAACAGCCGCTTTGATTGCTTCATATCCTGTCATTCCATTTAAGAAACCAGAGTTGATCATCACAGCTTCTTTTGTAGGATCTGCAGCAGTGGAAATATCTACATCTTTATTAATTGCAGGAATGGGTAAATTAAAATGTTTTGCAAAATCCCAGTCACGTTGATCACCTGCAGGAACAGCCATTACTGCACCGGTTCCATATCCTGCTAAAACATAATCACCAATCCATACAGGTATTTTTTCATTGGTAAAAGGATGTAAAGCATAAGCACCGGTAAAAGCACCGGTAATCTTTTTCACTTCCGACATCCGTTCCCGCTCACTCCTGTTTTTGGCGTAATATATATATTCATCAACAGCCTTTCTTTGCTCAGCAGTAGTAATAACATCAACCAGTTCATGCTCCGGAGCAAGTGTTAAAAAACTCACCCCAAAAATTGTATCAGGTCTCGTTGTAAAAACTCCAATTCTGAATTCTTCATTCTGCATTCTGAATTCAAGGTACGCTCCTTCCGATCTTCCAATCCAGTTGCGTTGTGCTTCTTTCACGCTTTCCGGCCAGTCAATCGTATTCAAATCATTTAACAAACGTTCAGCATAAGCAGTGATGCGCAAACACCATTGTTTCATCTGTTTGCGTTCAACAGGATAACCACCTCTCTCACTTACACCGTCTTTCACTTCTTCATTGGCAAGCACAGTTCCTAATTGCGGACACCAATTCACCCACATATCTGCTAAATAAGCAATACGGTAATTCAATAATATATATTGTTGTTTTTCTTCGCTAAAGGACTTCCATTCATCAGCAGTAAAAAAATCTTCTGCATCACTAACAACATTTACTTTACTGTTTCCTTCTTTTTCAAAAATGCTGATGAGTGAATTAATATCTCTTGCTTTATCAGCATCCTTATCATACCACGAATGAAACAGCTGAATGAAAATCCACTGTGTCCATTTGTAATAAGATGGATCACTTGTACGCACTTCACGGCTCCAGTCGAAACTAAAACCGATTTTATCAAGCTGCTCACGGTAACGTGCAATATTATTTTCAGTAGTTATTGCAGGATGTTGTCCGGTTTGAATAGCATATTGTTCAGCAGGCAAACCAAATGAATCGTATCCCATGGGATGCAACACATTGAATCCTTTCAATCGCTTATAACGGGTATATATATCCGATGCAATATAACCCAGCGGATGACCCACATGTAATCCTGCACCACTTGGATACGGGAACATGTCGAGCACATAGCACTTGGGCTTTGCTGGATCTGAATCTGTTTTGTAGGATTGATGTTCACGCCAGTACTTCTGCCACTGCGATTCCACCTCCCGGAAATTGTACTCCATACCGGATTTTTTAAAGAGGCACGAAGTTAAAGAAAATACCTCCTCTACAAATGGGTGTTGATATTCTTTAAAAAGACCCTGGAAAGTGCCTTGCCGAATGAATAAATTTGCGCTGCTATGGCTCCGGAAAGTAAAATGGTAAGAAAAACACAACGCACCTCCATGGTGAGTACTGTGTTGAGCATCTCCTTGGTTTTGTTTATGTTAGGTTTACTTGGATTGCTTCTTTTCCATGCAAACAGGATTGCAGATTATGTAAAGGAAAATATTGAACTCAATGTGATGATCCGTCCTGATGCTGACTCTACAGAGGTTAAAACATTACAGGGACGGATCTCCGGAAATCCTATTGTGAAATCGAGTACTTATACTTCGCAGGAGCAGGCTGCCGAGCAATTAAAAACGGAATTGGGAGAAGACTTCGTGGGTTTTCTGGGTTACAATCCTTTGAATGCTTCTATAGATGTGAGAATTAAAGCAGAGTTCGCTGATACTTTAACTATCAATCAATTTATAAATGCATTGAAGGGAACACATGGTGTATCTGAAATCAACTATCAGCCTTCACTCGTTCAGGAAATCAACAGAAACCTCCGCACATTAACATTTATCATGCTTGGTTTCAGTGCGTTGTTGTTTATCGTTTCTGTTGCCTTAATCAATAATACCATCAGGCTGAGTTTATATGCAAGGCGTTTATTGATAAAAAGTATGTTACTGGTGGGTGCTACCAAAGGTTTTATCAGGAAGCCATTTCTGATGAGGAGCTTTATTAATGGTTTTTTAGGCGGAATTATTTCATTGATCCTGCTGATAGTGGTTGTTTATGTTGTCACTAATCGTTTGCCTGAGCTGGCAGTAGTGCAGGATTATACTGTGATGGGTATTATTGGAGCCGGATTAGTGCTCATCGGTATATTATTATCACTCTTCTGTACTTTGTTCGCTGTGAATAAATACCTACGTTTGCGCTCTGAAGAGTTATTTTAATCATGGCAAAAACACAAATCCCGGCAAAGCCAAAAGCAGCGGCTGTTCCCACTCCTGCTAAACCAACAGGAAACACAGATGATATGGCATTTGTAAAGCAGAATTATATGCTGATGCTGATAGGCGTTATATTTATTCTGGTTGGTTATATGTTGATGGCAGGAGGTAGAAGCAATGACCCGAATGTTTTTAACGGGGATGAAATCTTTAGTTTCCGCAGAATAACACTGGCACCAATTGTAGTATTGATCGGATACACAATTGAAGTATACGCCATTATTAAAAAAGCAGATTAATCAATGAATTTTATTGAAGCTGTAATTCTGGCCATCGTTGAAGGCCTGACAGAGTTTTTGCCTGTATCCAGTACAGGACATATGATTATTGCTTCATCACTTATGGGAATTGCTGATCAGCCTTTCACAAAAACATTTACTGTTGCAATTCAGTTTGGTGCCATATTAAGTGTAGTGATGATTTATTATAAAAGGTTTTTTCAAAGCATCGATTTTTACAAGAAGCTGTTCATTGCATTTATACCAGCTGCTGTTTTCGGAAAGTTGCTTGATGATTATATTGATGCAATGCTGGGTAATGTAATGGTAGTTGGATTTACATTGCTGGTTGGAGGTGTTTTTATTTTATTCCTCGATTCTTTTGTGAAAGAAAATACCGGTGAAGGAAGTGAGGAAGTTACTCCTAAAAAAGCATTTATTATTGGATTGTTTCAGTGCATAGCAATGGTTCCCGGAGTGTCGCGTTCTGCTGCAACAATTATTGGTGGATTATATCAGAAACTGAATCGTAAAACAGCAGCAGAGTTTTCTTTTTTCCTGGCTGTTCCTACTATGTGTGCTGCAACTCTATATAAAGTATATAAATTTTATAAGGAAGGAATCGGTATCGAGCCTGATCAGATCAATATGCTGATTGTTGGAAATGTAGTTGCATTTATTGTTGCAGTTATTGCTATCCGTTCATTCATAGGTTACATTACTAAATACGGTTTTAAAATTTTTGGTTATTATCGTATTGTTGTTGGATTGCTGATTATCATTTTTGTTTTGATGGGAGTTGATCTGAAAGTGATCTGATAAATACATCACATTTTTTCTCCGAACTCCGAACTCATCACTCCGAACTTAAATGGATTACAACGAAGGAACTGTATTGCTTATCAATAAACCCTACGAATGGACTTCCTTCGATGTAGTGAAGAAACTCCGTAATGTAACTCGTGCAAAAAAAGTGGGTCATGCAGGAACACTTGATCCGCTTGCAA
>JBDTVD010000321.1:0-4215 GCA_040007375.1 Bacteroidota bacterium
AAAAAATTTTAATCTACTCATTTATGATATAACAGGACGTGTGGTTTATCATGATGCAGATCATCTCACATCTACTTACTTTACCAGAGATGTATCTCTTTCCGGATTTGCTAAAGGATTATATATAGTAAGCCTCAGCACTGAAAAAGAAAAACTCACAAAGAAATTTGTGAAACTATAGTCCGTCGAGATAATGTAAATAATGTCACCTATGGTTAATATCATCACCATTTACATTGCTAAGATGTTTTCAGGAAAAGAAATTAAAGTTACAGGGAAAGTGATGATCGTCAGGTAATAAGTTAAGAAAGTGTTTTTCCATCTTTTTATTAAGAAACACTGCATAATGTAAGATTAACGTGCAATTAATCCCTTTTAAAAGTAACCTTTATTAATTTGCACGTATAACTTTCTGTACTTTACTTAACATACCATGCATCACAACGAAATTGAACAGCACCTTAATGTTACCGCTAAATTTGAATTGATTAATGGCTCCACAAAGTTTGGAATGATCAATAAACAGGTGGATGGCGATTATTACAGAAGTGATTATTATTTCATATCGCTTCAGAATCTCAATAATTTCCGGAAGGCAATCACTAACAGGAATTATGAATTCTGTAAACAGTTGATGGAAAAAATAAACATCAAGTTTATTAAAAACGTAACACCGATCTGAAAAGAAATTCTAAATTATAAATTATAAATTATAAATTGTTTTAGTCAATTTATAATTTCTATTTCCGGTAGTTTATTCCTATTAATTCTCTTACATCTTTAATGGTGATGGCAGCACTTGCTTTTGCTTTCTGCTGACCTTCATCCATTACTTTTTTCAGATAATCATCATTGGATCCGATAGATTTTATTTTTTCTGAAAACGGATGAACAAATGCAATAATATCTTCTGCAAGTTGTTTCTTCATATCACCATAACGAATACTGCAATCAGCATACTTCTCTTCAAAAAACTGTACGGTTTCTTTTGATGAAACAACTTCCATCAAGGTAAATAAATTTTTCACTGCTTCTGATTTTTCCTGACCTGCATGAGTTGGTGCAGAATCAGAAACTGCTTTCATCACTTTCTTCCTGATCACTTCTTCTGTATCCGAAAGAAAAACTGCATTACCTTCTCCTTCCGATTTTCCCATCTTACCACTTCCATCCAGTCCGGGAATTTTTACAAGCGATTGTCCAAAATTAAATGCCTGTGGTTCGGTGAAATATTCCACATTATATAAACGGTTGAAACGATTGCTGAACTGGCGTGTCATCTCTAAATGCTGTTCCTGATCTTTACCAACAGGAACATGTGTTGCACGATGAATTAAAATATCCGATGCCATTAAAACAGGATACGTAAGCAATCCTGCATTTACGTTATCCGGTTGCTTCCTTACTTTTTCTTTAAATGTTGTAGATCTTTCCAGCTCGCCGACATAAGCATTCATATTCATCAATAAATATAATTCTGCTGTTTCAGGAAGATCGCTTTGTATATATATAGTGCATTTTTCAGGATCTAAACCACATGCAAGATATTCTACAAGCACCTGCTTCACCGTATGCTTCAGGTTATCGGGATGAGGATGTGTGGTGAGAGAGTGATAATCAGCAATGAAAAAAAAACAGTCGTGTTCCTCCTGCATTTTTATAAAATTCTTCATCGCCCCAAAATAATTTCCAAGGTGCAGATTGCCTGTTGATCGTATTCCACTTACTACTCTTGCCATAATGCTGCGAAAATAACAGAATAAAAGGATTTCACATTCTCCATAAAGCAGTGGCTGATGTGTATAAATCCTGTCCGGCCTTAGCCTCAGAACGCCTACTTTTGCACTGTGCAAACATTATCGTTTATACTTCGCCGAATTTGGTGCGGATGGTTTTTCTTAACAGGTTTCCTTTCCTTCCTCATTTTCTACCCGTTTTTTCTTCTGTTTCTCAGCAGAGAAAAATGGTTTCCCTTAGCGTGGCGTTTAAAAAAAGTGTGGGCTCATATTATTCTCTTCTGCTCCGGTATTTTTTATAAGATTAAAAGTGAAGGTGAAGTTGATAAGGATAAAGCATATATCATCTGTCCGAATCACGCTTCTTATCTTGATATTGTTCTGGCCAATATTGCATTCCCGAATTATTTTCACTTTATCGCAAAAGCGGAATTACAGAATATTCCTTTGTTCAATATTTTCTTTAAGAAGATGAACATCCCTGTTAACCGTGGAAGTATTAAGTCGTCGCATAAAGCTTTTGAACGTGCGAAAGAGGATCTCGATAAAAATATCAGTATTGCAATTTTCCCTGAAGCAACCATTCCGGAGTGTGCTCCCGGATTAGGGCCGTTTAAAAATGGTGCGTTCCGTCTGGCAATTGAAAAACAAACACCTGTAGTTCCGATAACATTCCTGGATAACTGGAGTATTTTTCCTGACTCAAAAGGCTCCCGGTTTTTATGCCGGCCAGGAATCAGCAGGATTATCATCAGTGCTCCTATTGAAACAAAAGGCATGACTGATAATGATGCAACTTTGCTGAAGCAGAAAGTACATGAAATAATTGCCCAGAATCTGAAAACTCATGGATGTAACAAAAGAGTCTGTTGATCAATTAGCACGTCTTGCCAGGCTGAACCTTTCAGAAGAGGAAAAGGAAGAATTGGCTGGTGATCTCAAACGTATTCTTGATTTTGTAGAACAACTGAAAGAAGTGGATACCGATGGTGTAAAACCACTCATCTTCCTTAATGATAATACAGAATCAACAAGAAGTGATGAGAGTATTTCCACAATAACACGCGAAGAAGCATTTACAAATGCACCCGACCATAATGAGGAATTTTTCAGGGTACCAAGGGTTATAAATGAAAAAGGACAGCAATGAGCCGTCCTTTTTTCAGAAATAAATACTCTTAACCGTTAACAGTAGCGCAATATTCTTCGAAGGCTGCTGTAAGATTTTCGGCAATCATCTCTGCAGAATGGCCTTCAATATGATGACGCTCGATGAAATGAACCAGTCGACCATCTTTAAATAAAGCAATACTTGGTGATGACGGCGGATAAGGTGCAGTATATTTTCTGGCCTGTGCTGTAGCCTCCACATCCTGACCGGCAAACACAGTTACCAGGTTATCAGGTTTCAACTCACTTCTGCTCAGTGCAAGCTTAACAGCAGGACGGGCACTTCCTGCAGCACAACCGCAAACAGAATTAACCATCAATAATAATGTTCCCTTACTGTTTGGAATACTTTGATCTACTTCAACAGCATCTTTTAACTCAGTAAAACCAACACTGGTTAAGTCCTGACGCATTGGTGCGCATAATTGTTCTGGGTATGGCATAACTATAAATTTAATTTGGATGGCAAAGTTAGGCAGAAAGAAAAAATATTCAGCATAGCAGATTGCAATTATTCCCTTGAGTGTTGAAAATCACTGGCAATGTAATATTCTATAACATTTAGTCTGCTTTTAAGTGTAACCCTGGGCTTACTTTGTATTCAGAAAGGGCAGCAAGCTAAAAAAGAAAAGCACCACAAACTGCCCCCTGCTAATACGTTAAACATGAAAAAAAACAAGGAGAATTCAATGAGAAATGCTTTTCCGGTTATTAAGTATGATTACAACGGTAAGTTGCTGTCATCAAATGGTACAGCACTACCTCTGCTTAGCCAATGGAACTGCAGGCATGGAACAAAAATCCCCGGATCAATTATGAAAGCTTACCCTGAAATGGCGTATGCAATAATGGATCAAAATGCAGTAGAATGCTGCATTACAATGGGCGATTGTAAAATATGGTTTGACATCGTTCCATACCCGGAAGCCGGATACATTGGTATGTATGGGCATTCGGTAGAGATGACCGATGTAAAAATGGAAAGTCCAATCTTGCGTATGGCAGGTTGAGTGTGTTGTTCATGGTGGTGTGAATGGCCCTGCCGAAAGGTGGGGCTATTCCTTTATATACCTATTCCTGCTCTCTGGATCTGCGTAATTTTTTCTGAAAACCAGGGTAACATTTTTGAATCAATACAGTAAACAACTGTGTTAAAACAAAAGAACAGAAATATGAAAAGCGCAGTACAGACCTTCGAACCGGAAAATCAACCTTTAACACAGGGGACTTATGAAAGGGTAATGTTAATTGATGACAATACCATGGATAATTTCATCTCCAAAAGTCCGGCTATTTTCTTTTATAATGT
>JBDTVD010000322.1:0-4184 GCA_040007375.1 Bacteroidota bacterium
GCCAAATGCACCCTGTCCATATATAATTCCGAAGTTCACACTCTTTGCTTTGTAACGCATTTCTTTTGTTACATCTGCTTCATCAATTCCATATACACGTGCTGCCGTTGCTGCGTGAATATCTTTCTTCGCTTTAAAAGCAGCACACATATTTTCATCGCCACTCATAGCAGCAACAATACGTAATTCAATCTGTGAATAATCTGCAGAGATTAATATATATTCACTGTTACGTGGGATAAATGCTTTTCGTATTTCACGTCCGCGTTCGGTGCGCACAGGAATGTTTTGCAAATTAGGATTATTGGAACTCAATCTGCCTGTAACAGCAACAGCCTGGTTGAAGGATGTATGTACACGTCCTGTTTTACGATTCACCAGTTCCGGTAATGCATCCACATAAGTAGATTTTAATTTTGTGAGTTCACGAAAGGTTAAAATATCATCGACAATATCATGCTGGTTGGCCAGTTTCAACAACACATCTTCACCGGTTGCGTATTGTCCTGTCTTGGTTTTTTTTGCTTTAGGATCCAGTTTTAATTTCTCAAACAACACCTCACCTAACTGTCGTGGTGACGCAAGATTAAAAGTCATTCCTGCTTTCAGATATACATTCTTCTCACTCTCTGCAGCATCT
Organism: Bacteroidota bacterium; assembly: GCA_040007375.1. Taxonomy (GTDB): domain Bacteria; phylum Bacteroidota; class Bacteroidia; order AKYH767-A; family OLB10; genus JANOXC01. The sequence goes on from JBDTVD010000322.1 coordinate 641, forward strand.
TTCTCCAGCAACTTACTATACTCCTTTAAAAAATCCATATCAATTTTAATTCCTTCAAACTCCACATCAGTAAGAACAGGCACTAATGGATTTTCTATTTTATAAAACACATCATCCACACCACGTTCAACAACCAACTCTGTAAAAATTTTGCTGAGTTGTAAAGTAACATCAGCATCTTCCACTGCATATTCTTTCACCTGCTGCACATCAGCATCTCTCATACTTCCCTGGTTCTTTCCTTTTTTTCCTATCAGTGTTTCAATGCTTACCGGTTCATAGCTGAGATATTGCGCACTCAATAAATCCATGCTTCTTCTTCCTTCCGGATCAACCAGATAATGTGCAAGCATCGTATCAACAGTAGTTCCTTTAAACTCCACACCATACCATTTCATCACCAGCAAATCGTACTTAATATTATGACCAATCCATGTTATGGTTTCATCATTAAACAAAACAAGAAATTTATTAATCCTATCCTGTGCATCTTTCTGATCAGCAGAAAACGGAACATACCAGCCTTTACCTTTTTCAATGGAGAAACTCATTCCTACAATCTCCACATCATTCGCATCCTTGCCGGTAGTTTCTGTATCGAAACAAATTTCTTTTATGGGTTTTAATGTTTGAATTAATTGTTCAATTGTTTGATCAGTATCAACCAATATATATTCATGTTCTGTATTGGTAATATTATTTCCGGCTGATAAACCTGATGGAAGTTCTGTACCTTCTTCTTCCTCTTTGTTACTTTCTTCAGTGGATGCTTTTGCTTTTTTCTCTGTTGCACCACCGTTCACTACATCACCAAACAGATCACGTTGCCTGTTATCCGCTTTCGCATCCGGAGTAAATGCACTGTATGCATCACCCAAAATACGTTTGCCCAGATTTTTAAATTCCATCTCAGTAAAAATCTCTGACAGCTTTTCTTTGTTAAATTCTTTTAAACGATAATCTTCCTCATGAAAATTAACCGGAACATCGGTAATAATAGTTGCCAGTTTTTTCGACATGATTGCATCTGCAACACCTGCTTTTATTTTTTCTCCCATTGCACCTTTAATAGAACCGGCATTGGCAAGTACATTTTCCAGTGTATGATATTCAGCCAGTAATTTTGATGCTGTTTTTTCTCCCACACCTTTTATTCCCGGAATATTATCTACAGCATCACCCATCAGTCCGAGAATGTCAATCACCTGGCTAACATTAGCAATTCCCCACTTATCACATACTTCTTTTTGCCCGAGAATCTCCGGGGCATTTCCCTGGTAGGATGGCTTATATATATAAATGTTTTCACGTACAATCTGTCCGTAATCTTTATCAGGCGTAACCATGTAAACAGTATAACCAGCGTTTGCAGCCTGTATTGCAACAGTGCCAATTATATCATCAGCTTCAAAACCATCCAGCTCCACACATGGAATATTAAAACCTTCAATAATTTTTTTAATATCAGGAATAGCTGCAATCAGATCTTCCGGTGCTTCTTCACGGTTGGCTTTATAATCTGCAAAATCTGTATGACGTTCCGTTGGAGCATGCGTATCAAAACAAACAGCCATGTGAGTAGGACGTTCTTTATTGATGAGTTCCACCAGCGTTGTGGTAAAACCAAATTGCGCATTGGTGTTTCGTCCGTTAGAAGTTAAACGCGGATTGCGCAACAGGGCATAATAGCTGCGGTAAATTAAAGCCAGAGCATCCAGCAGGAATAGTTTTTTCATATAAGGGAAAGTATTGCAAACAATGCATCAAAGTAAATGCTTATTCAGATACTTTTGAAAAAAAATTCCGGGTGAATATTGAACAGCTTCGGACCTATTGTATTTCAAAAAAGGGAGTGACAGAATCATTTCCATTTAATGAAACCGTACTGGTTTTTAAGGTGATGGATAAAATGTTTCTGTTAACCGATCTTGATGATGCAACTACCATCAATGTAAAATGCGAGCCGGAATATGCTATGGAGCTTCGTGAAAAATATGATGAAGTGACAGCAGGCTTTCATATGAATAAGAAATACTGGAACACAATAGTGATCAATGAATCATTAAATGACAAATTTATTCAGTCGTTGATTGATCACTCTTACGAACAGGTAGTTGATGGATTACCGAAAAGACTTGTTAAAGAGTTGAACGAACTTTAATCATTACATTAATAACGATATTTGCGGATTATATATTAATAATATTATGAAGAAGCTGATCAATTTTTTTTTCCAGGGACTTTTATTTGTGGTGCCTGTTGTAGTTACCTTTTATGTGGTGATACAGGCAGTAATATGGATGGATAATCTACTTCCCATTCAGGTTGACATTCCTGTTCCGGGTTCCGACAGTTTTAAACTTCCCGGATTAGGAATACTGGTGATACTTGTTGGAATTACTTTATTCGGATATATAGGAACACGCTTTGTGAGAAATCCATTCTTCCTGATGTTTGAAGGATTGATGGAACGCACACCGTTGCTGAAATTAATTTACAGTTCCGTGAAAGATCTTATAGAAGCTTTTGTGGGAGAGAAAAAAAGATTTAATAAACCTGTTCTTGTAACAATTAATGATAATCCTAAATTACAACGTATCGGATTTGTTACCGATGACGATCTCACAGCAATTGGTCTCCCCAAAAATGTAATTGCAGTTTACCTTCCCTTCAGCTATGGTTTTAACGGACAGCTGGTAGTTGTAAATGCAGAAAATGTAACACCAATAAATGCATCCGGAACAGAGATGATGAAGTTTGTTATTTCCGGCGGAGTTTCTGATATATAAAAGGAATTATAAATTATAAATTCTAAATTATAAATTCAAAAAAGGTGTTCACTGATGACTAAAAAATGAATAATTAAAAATTAATAATTAATTTCACTAAACCCTGGTCCCTATACACTAACCCCTAATTAAAAATCTATGAAAAAAATAATTTTAACTGTAATTGCATTATTTGTGATACAGTCAGCATTCAGCCAAAGCATTGCGATCACTACAGGAATGGAAAAATTAAATGATGAATTTCAATCAGCATTTAATGTATTCATTCCACATTCAACCACAAAAGCTGCATCACGTGCATGGGTGGATTTTTTAAAAGATCATCGTGGCAAAGTGAAAACATCAGGCAGTGATATTACTTCATTAAATGCTATAATATCTGAGATTTCAAGAGATACCATGCAGGTGTATGCTAAAGTTTCTGAAGTTGCAAATGGGGCTGTGCTTGTTGTAGGATTTCAATTGCCTTCCGGTTTTATTACTGAGTCAACACATCCTGTAGAAGCACAGGCGATCATGAAAATACTGCACGATCTTGCACTTCCTGTTGCAAAAGATGGACTGAAAGATAAAATCAACGTTGCAGAAAAAGCATACGACAGCAAAGTGAAAGACAATGAATCCATTGTTAAAAGCAATGAGCACCTCCGTTCAGAAAACGAAAAGATGCAGAACAAAATTCACGAGAATGAAAGAGAGATTAAAGAAAATGAGCAGAAGATAAATACCATGAAAACAGAACTCGGAACACAGAA
>JBDTVD010000323.1:0-4151 GCA_040007375.1 Bacteroidota bacterium
AATTTTCACTGGAGTATCAACATAAGATATAAACATGCTATTGTTAAAACCAGTTTTCAGAAAACTTACAACTCTCTGTTATAATATCCCGTTAACTTATGATTGAATTATTCAATCCATGATATAATCATTTATTATGTAATATCTGATCGGGTTTCTGACTATATAAATATATCGGCCTGTTTTTAAAGTTTATTTAGAGATCTATTCTTATACCTAATAAATATAAAAGACTAAATACACCGGTGAATGTTTGTTGGTTTGATGCAGATGAACAGCCCTTCTAAATAACTACCGGCCATATATATATATTTATATATTAAGGTACATAAAGTAGCAACAGTTTCTAAAAAATCAGTAAATAATTGTATCGTTCATAAACTTATCAAAGGATAATCATTATTTGCTTTCCTGGAAAAGAGATGTAGAAACCTATTCCATGTTTTTACGCAGATTGTGTAACTAACCAGAAGTATTAACGTATGATAGCTTAACAGACACAACTTTCATTTAATGTCAAGCAGAATAAATTTAAATAACAGACAGGTTCAACGGTTAGCCCCACTGCATAAAATCATATTGGCAGCAACAAGTGTAGGGCTGATTGCGCTCTGTGTATTTTATATTTCCGGTTTAAATACAATTCCACAAAGTGTGAAGGCAGGTAATGGGAATGCCGTATATCCTAATCTGACTTTTCATGATCCTGTTTTAATAAGTGGAGAAGCCGGTCAGGTAAATGCTATATATAATTTTGCTGAAGTAGATGCAGGAATTGATGCACATGTTGAAATACTGGATTTATATAATGGAGCGCGTGTTGATGATATGGATCATTTCACAGCAGGATATTATAAGGCATGGCAACCATTTGTTGCGTCGGCTGCAAATACAATATCATGGATTGACTGGCGTATTACATTTAAAAAAGCAGGCACCAATGAAGATACCGTGCTCACACAATTAGCGGCTACAGCGGTAGATGTTGATGGTGATGGTGCCTATTTAAAAGAGATTGTAGAAGCAGATCATGTGAAAGGTTATTCTATGCTTCCGGGAACTAAAATTTCTGTGGTGTTTAATAGAGATTCCTGCCAGGCAATGAGTACTGTGGATAATGTTGCTAATATTGATACAACGCGCACGGATGCCATGTTTATGATGGTGTTTTATAATGTTAGTTCGATTGATTACCGTACTGGTGCAAATTCCACTTATGGTGCAGAGGAAGTAAGACAAACGTGCATCTATTTCAAGTATTTTGATGTGATGCCAACCCCTTTACCAGTTGAATTGATTTCATTCCAGGGAAATGCAATTGACAATAATAAAATTTTGCTGAAATGGTGTACTGCATCAGAAACTAATAATGATTTCTTTTCTGTTGAACGATCTGCGAATGGCGAACAGTTTTCTGAGATAGGAAGAGTAGACGGAGCAGGTAACAGTTCTGTTATGAGAAACTATTCTTTAATTGATAGCAAACCATTGCAGGGTGTAGGATATTACCGTTTAAAACAAACTGATCATGATGGTACTTCGGCAACTTCAAAAACAATACATGTTGAGCTGAACGAAAAAATTAGTAGGGAATCGAAACTTAAGGTTACACCAAATCCATTTGGAAATTATTTTGCCGCAACATTTGAGTTAAAAGAAAAAAGAGCGGTACAGATTGATGTTGTAAGTTTAAATGGAAGCCTCATCAGCAGTGAAGCAATTTTTGGTGAGGAAGGAATTAACACTTATAATTTTATCGCTCCTTCAACAATGAAACCAGGCATATATATAATAAAAATAAGAGATACTGAAAAAGTTATTGCTACAGCCAGGATGAGTAAATTGTAAATCAGCTTTTTCTTAAAAGGCAGTGATATTCTTTTCTTTATTTTTCTCTCGATTCTCCCATGCTGCAATGATACTGTTCTCGCTGCGTTGTAAAATTTCCGTAATCAGTTTAAGATTATTTGTTTTCTGAACAGCATTTTCAAAAACAGTTGCTTCTTCTTCACTCCACGGTTCATGCGAGCGTGGATGATTTTTGCGAAGTTCCAGAATATGAGCGCTTGTGATAGATGATGTCGGTTTTACAATCGGAATATTATTTATGGATTGATGAAGAGATGCAAGTTCATTTTCTGAAAGATGATTGTAAATTGGATCTTGAAAAAAATCAGGGAGAACTTTTTTGACATCCTTATAAATTTCTTTTTTGAAATAATCAAGCAGGAGAGGCTTAAGTGTTTTTTGTTTTGTTAGATTTTTGAGTTTACCGTAAAAACTTAAACTCATTTCCAGTGGACCAATTTCAGCACGATCAGAACCCAGCAAAATGTAACACATCAAGCTATGCGAAAGTTCCAGCTTCTTATTCCGCATCTCAGCAACATAAGAATTAAAATTTTCTTTGCTGATGATTTTGAAAATGCCTTCTGTCTTTACCACATTATGCATCTCCATGTATTCTTTTATCACCTTCAGAAATTCCATTCCGTATTTTTCCATCTTCCTGGCTGAAACACCATTTATATTCACCAGTTCCACTTCATTGGCTGGCAATTCATAGGTCATTGCTTTTAATGTTGCATCACTGAAAATAATGTAAGGAGGCATTCCTTCACTATCGGCAATAAGTTTTCTTAGCTTTCGTAATTCTTCAAATAATTCTGTGTTATGAATGAATGAAGGTTCTTCCGCTACTTCTGCAAGTTCAACAGGTTCTTCCGTTTTTTCATGGTAAACAGACAGCAGAATTTTTGCTTCTCCTTTTAATACTCTGTTACCGAATTCTGTAATTTTTAAAACATGATTTTCATCGTAAGCAATTTCCAGTAACCCGGTTTGCAACATCTGCATTAAATAATATTGCCATACTTCAAAAGAAAATTCTTTTCCTGCACCATAAGTTTTCAATTGATCATAACCCTTATCCAGCAACTCTGCATTGCGTGATCCGCGAAGTATGTTGATCAACATAGTAAATCCAACATGTTCTTTTGTGCGCATAATTGCCGAAAGTGCTTTTTGTGCAATTAAAACTCCATCTGTAAAAACCGGAGGACTTAAACACACATCACAATTCCCACAGTTATGATGCATCTCTTCACTGAAATAATTCAACAATATTTTCCTGCGACAGATTCGTGCTTCTGCATATTGCTGCATTAAATTCAGTTTCTGCAAACTTAATTCTGCCTGTCCGCTTTCCTGTGCAAAACGTCGTAACATGAAAAGATCTTTCAATCCGTAATACAAAACTGTTTCAGAAGGTAAACCATCACGTCCTGCTCTTCCAATTTCCTGGTAATAACCTTCTAAATTTTTCGGCAAGTTGTAATGAACTACATAACGCACATTCGATTTATCAATGCCCATTCCAAATGCAATTGTTGCACATATTACCTGCAATGCATCTTTTGTAAATGATTGTTGAACATTACTTCGATCTTCCGATGACATTCCTGCATGATAAAAACCGGCAGACAATCCACGATCCTTTAATTTTTCTGCAAGCTCTTCTGTGCCTTTTCGTGATAAACAATAAATAATGCCCGTATCTTTTTTATGTCTATTGATAAGATCAGTAATCTCCTGTAGCTTTATTTTCTCACTAACATTCTGACGGACTTTAAGATTAAGATTTGGTCTGTCGAAGGAAGAAATATATATGGAAGGGTTTTTCAACTGCAGTTGTGCAACAATATCACGACGTGTTATTTTATCTGCAGTTGCTGTTAATGCAATCATTGGTGCATCGGGAAATTGTTGTCTTAAGAAATGGAGCTGCTGGTACTCCGGACGAAAATCATGTCCCCAACTGGAGATACAATGTGCTTCATCAACAGCAATCATCGAAATTTTAATATCGGAAAATAAAGAGTTTTTCAGTGTTACCGCTTTTTCCGGTGATATATATAACAGTTTTAATTCACCGTTTCTGCATTGATTTAATGTCACTGCTTCCAAAGCATAATCCTGAGAGGAATTTAAAAATGCTGCTGCAACACCATTCTCTTTTAATGATTCCACCTGGTCTTTCATTAGTGCAATGAGTGGTGAAATCACCAATGTTAATCCATCCAGCATTAAAGCAGGCAACTGGTAGCAAAGAGATTTTCCACCACCGGTCGGCATCAACAGTAAAACATCCT
>JBDTVD010000324.1:0-4149 GCA_040007375.1 Bacteroidota bacterium
TGCCTGCGGAGGAAACGGAGTTAATTCAGCTCAATCATTATATGCTTTCAGCCCTTTATTGAATTCATGGATCTCAAAAGCAGCTTATCCTGTAAATCCAGCACCACAGGATTGTTTTGGATTTGCTATTGGTAATAAAGGATATGTTGTAGGTGGCTGGAATGGTTCAACGCAAGATGACTGCTATGAATATGATGCAACAAATGATTCATGGACTCAGAAAACATCATTCCCGGGTGGAAATCGTAGTGGTATAACAGGATTTGTAATTGGTAATCTCGCTTATGTAGGTACTGGCTTTTTCAACGGAGGTTACTACACTGATTTCTATAGCTACGATCCTTCAAATGATACATGGGCTTTAAGAACGGCATTCCCTGGTGCAGCAAGATGCTCAGGTTCCGGATTTTCTATTGGAAATTACGGATACATGGGTATTGGATATGATGGTGCTAATTTCTTCCATGATTTCTGGAAATATGATCCGCAGAATGATAGCTGGGTGACTGTAAATAATTATCCTGGAAATGGAGGCGAATATTCTGCAGCATTCACAATAGGCGGTAGAGGATTTGTAGGTACAGGTGGTACAAACGGAGGTCCGTACTATAATAATTATTTTGAGTTTACAGATGCGACCAGTGAAATTACGGAATCAAAAAAATCAAGTGATATAAAGGTGACTTATTCAGGAATAGAAAATTATATTTATATATCCTCTGAAAATAATTTCACAGAAAATCTGATATTTAATTTATATAACAACAATGGACAGTTGGTGTGTAGTAAGCACTTAAAAAGCTCAGAAAATTCAACCACTATCCATTTGCAGAAAAAAGTTGCCGGGAGTTTTTTCTATTCAATAACAGGTGGAAACAAAATTAATATTTCCGGGAAAATCGATATTCTTTAATTCCAATCATCTAAAGATTCCTGAGCTTTTTTTGAAGTTCAAGAAATTCCTTTAAGGGTTTTGCAGGACTTCCTGCCCAGGTTTCATGATCAGGAACATCTTTTGTAACAAGTGCACCCATTCCAATGGTAGTATCGTTGCCAACAGATATAGTATCACGAAGAATTGCTGATGGTGATATCCATGAATTGTTTCCAATCTTTGTACTACCTCCAATCATTGCATTTGCAATAACTGCTGAATGCCTTCCAACCTGAACATTATGGGCAATGTGAACCAGATTATCAATCTTTGCTCCTTCTTTTATAATTGTATTTCCTAAAGTACCTCTGTCAATACATGAATTGGCTCCTATTTCTACATAATTATGTATTTCTACTCCACCAACATGTGGAAATTTTTCAAACTCATTTTTCTCATTTCGTGAATAGCCAAATCCATCACTTCCAATAACTGTTCCTGCATGAACTATTACATTTTTTCCGATTTTAACATTGTCATAAATATAAACATGTCCATGAATAATAGTATTGTCATCAATTGAAGAATTTCCTACATACACAAATGGTCCTATATATATATCAGATCCAAGTCTGGCTTCAGGATGTATGAATGCAGTTGGATGAATACCCGGTTGAGGTTTTTGCTCCAGCAATGAAATTACTCTTAAGAAACTTAGACGTGGATTCTCAACAATTATAAAACATTTACTGCTTTCATAATCCTTTGTTAATACTTCAGAATCACAAACAATTATCGGAGCACTTGTTTCCTTAAGAAGTTTTTCAGCATCATTACGGCCCTTTGCAATCCATGCGATTGATTCATTATTACATTCAAGAATTGGTTTCGCATTAGTGAAATAGGCGTTTTCGCTATTTCCTTTAACTAAACAACTATTGCTTAACACTCCGGAAATATCTGAAACTTTGTATTTTTTCATCTTACCAATCTATATTTTCTCTACCATTTACTTTTAAAAATTCATTGTAGTTTGTCTTATTTTTTTCTGCTCTTCCATCAATACATCTCCATACTCTTTGTTTTGGCGACATTTCTACTTCCTGCCACCATTCAGGATGTGTAAGAATCTGCAATGATGCAAAATCATTATTCAATAAAAAATCATCAAGTCTTTTATATCTCCAGTATCCGTTAGAATCACTACAATATCCTGTTTTTGAAAAAAAGAGATCAGCATAGGTATTGATCATTCCTCCGTATTCAGGCTCCTTGCATCCCAACTCAAAACTAAACGGATTATGAAAAGAAAAAACTTTCACTTCTGTTTCAAATATTTTTTCGATGATGCTTTTTTCAAATGCTAAAAAATCAGACAAAGACTCTTCGTTATTTATATTATAAAAACTACAGTCAAAATGCAATCCTATATGATGTCCCAATTGCAAAATTTTCTTAACGGCGTCTCTATTCTCTGCTTCAAGCAAATTATATAAATCACTATGAGGTAAAAGAAAATAAGTAGATTTAACATCCTCCTCATTTTCAATCAGAGCTAACTTTACTGCTGCCTGCAACGAATAATCCACATCATGTCTCCACAAAACAATACCAGGTTCTCCTTTATATTCTTCAAAAAATTTAAAACTGAATTTAGTTTTCGCTTTCTTCAGAATGCTTCTATAATTAGTTCTCGTAAAATCTTTAAAAAAATACTTAAGTGAATTCTCTGTTTCCATTGACGCTACTTATTAACTATTGCCGAATAATATATTTTTTCAAGATCTGCCGCAACTTTTTTTACATTGTGATACTTTTCTATATACGTTTTCCCTTTTTCTCCAAGTTCAATTCTTAATCCTGCATCATTTAATAATATTTCAATTTTGCTTTTAATATTATCTGGATTTCCATTCACAATAGGAATATCAGCAGGCAATTCATTCTTAAGAACTGACTCCTTTAAAAAACAAATTACTGGTTTTCCCATTGTTAATGCTTCCATTGTAGCCATACCGTAACTACCTGATATCAATTGGTCAATAAAAATATCACAACTCGAAATCAATTCCAAAGTTTTTACATGACCCATTCCCTTAATCAGTTTGAAGTCAAAATCATAATACTTTTTCAATTCATCTATTGCTGCAATAACATACTTGCTGCCTTTACCAACCGGTGCAGATGGCGAATGAATTATCAAAGGTTTGCTATTAGGTGGCTTCGAAGAAAGATTAGAAAACTTAGTACTGTCAATTCGTTGGAAAATTGGATATCTGAATTTATAATTTACATCAGCAATGTACTGCCCCATCCCCGGCATAATCAACACGCCAAATCCGTTTCTCGCAAACATGTTTTGTATAAAATAAGAATTAGCCGCACTTTCATAAGGATATTCATAACCTTCTGTGAAAACCTTTTTATAATAAGGATTATCCTTAAACTCTACTTCAGGGTTTCTGATATCGGAACCGACAAACTCTACTAAGGCAGGCTTTTTTAAAAATTTTATTACTGGTAAAGTAACTTTCAATAAGGTATTTTGAAAACTACCACACCAGTGAATTACATCTGCCCAATATATATAACGCAGAAAATAACAATACCACAGCATCAGTTTAAAAACTTTGAAAGGACTTTTCTTATTGTAGTTAATTACTATCATGCCTTCACTGGACTGGGTAATGGTAGTATCCAGGAAAAGTCCTATTGCATGATGTCCTGCTTCATTCAATGCCTTTACTGTTATTGCAGGTTGAGATGCAATATTGCTTGGCAAGTGAAGTATTTTTAATTTTTTACCGAAAATTTCTTTACTCATGTAAGTATTATTACAGCTTTATTCCCCTTACAGTAATACCATAAAAGTCGCTGAATTCATGTACTATTTTCAATCCGGCATTTACATACCATTCTTTAACTTCTTCCAGAGTGTGCCGGCTGCAATTCTGCGGATGATACCAGTCGTAATTGATTACAGCATTATCATGAAAACTCAGGTTGTTATTCCAGAAACACTTCATAAAAAAATGATAAATGAAACGCTGCACATCATATGTACCTTCTTTTATTTCAAGAATATCTACAGCAGGAATATCAATATCCATTTTATACTCTGATAATTTTTTTCCTAATGCAGTGATCTGCTCACACGCTTTCATAGCCTCATTGTAATCAAGTGATGATATTCTGTCACGTATATAATCATCCGTATACTCGCGCAACGGAGCTTTCTTTTTATATACATAAATGGCAATTTCTCCTTTTGGTTC
>JBDTVD010000325.1:0-4148 GCA_040007375.1 Bacteroidota bacterium
GACCAACTTATGCAAATCACCTCAATTGACTTGTACAACATGTTAAAAGGAAAACTGGGAGACAAGGAAACAAAATCACTTGTTTGTTTTGTTGAAACACAAACGGAGGATATTATTGCAAGTAAGAAGGACTATTTCTTAACCAAGACGGATAAAGTTGATCTGATTGAACGTATAGAAAGATTAAGGACAGAAACGGTTGAATCAAAAGCTGAAATGATTAAATGGATGTTCATTTTCTGGGCGGGACAAACATTGGTTATTACCGGCATTATACTCACTATTATGAATGCTTATCTGAAATAATAATTGAGGTTTTTATTTCTCCATTTTTCTTTGCAGCCCTTTGCGTAAAACTTTGCTCTCTCTGCGGTTAAATAAAAATCCCTCTGCGAAAATCCGAGTTTTCTGCGAGCGTTAAAAAACTCAAATCCGTTTCAATAAATTTGAGCTTCCTATTTACTTTTGTCTTGCGTAACTTTGTAGTCTAACTTAAAGACCAACTTATGCAAATCACCTCAATTGACTTGTACAACATGTTAAAAGGAAAACCTGGAGATAAGGAAGCAGGATCGCTGGTTCAGTTTGTGGAAACAAAATGTGAAGATGTATTCTTTAATAAAATGAACCAACTGGCAACTAAAGTGGAACTGGCTGACACTAAATCTGAATTGATAAAATGGATGTTCATTTTCTGGGCCGGACAGGTAGTAGTTATTTCAGGTATTCTGATTGGAGTTTTAAACGCTTATCTAAAATAAAAAAGTGGAACACAAATGAGAAACCTGCTTCTTTATGCTGAGGCAGGTTTTTTTATTTTTCTTAGAATTGATTTTCCTGATCAATTAAACTGATCTCCTGAATAGAATCGTGTAAAAACAATAATTCGGTCCTTTGTATTCTTATTCATAACTTTGATATCCTAACTTAAAGACCAACTTATGCATATCACTTCAATTGAGTTGTACAGCATGTTAAAAGGAAAACTGGGAGATAAGGAAACAAAATCACTGGTTTGTTTTGTTGAATCACAAACAGAGGAAGCTCTTAGGAACAAACAGGAATTATTTTCATGTTAAAACAGATAAGATTGAGTTAATTGATCTTATTGAGAGCTCAAAAACCGAAACCATTAAATGGATGTTCATCTTCTGGGCAGGGCAGATAATATTTCTTTCAGGAATTATGATAGCCGTTTTGAACGCCTATCTTCATTAAAGGATTTTGAACACCATGAATAGAAACCTGGCAGTGCGTCAGGTTTTTTTGTTTCTATACTTTGTGGTCCTTTGCGTAAAACTCTGCGATCTCTGCGGTTAAAATGATAAATATTAACAGACCTCTTAATTTTTCATCTAGAGAAATTTCATCTTCAAATCGTCTCATCTTCAAATTTTCAAATTCATCATTTATATTTACCTCATCAATAAATACAAATGCAATCTCTCTACGAAAAATTTCTTCAGCATCCGGTAATCTGTACCGACACACGCAAACTTTCAAATGGTTGTTTATTTTTTGCTTTGAAAGGTGATAATTTCAACGGAAATAAATTTGCTGATCAGGCATTGAAAGAAGGTGCTGCTTATGTTATTGTTGATGAAAAAGAATATGCATTAAATGATCAGTGTATTTTTGTGGATGATGTACTCACTGCTTTGCAACAACTGGCATCTTATCATCGCAAACAATTAAATATTCCTGTTATTGCACTTACGGGAAGCAATGGCAAAACAACTTCCAAAGAATTAATTGCATCTGTCCTCAAACAAAAATTTAATGTATTATATACACTTGGAAACCTCAACAATCATATTGGTGTTCCATTAACATTATTGCAATTAACAGCAGCGCATGAAATGGCAGTTATTGAAATGGGTGCCAATCATCAGAAAGAAATTGAACTGTTATGCAACATTGCTAATCCTGATTACGGATTGATTACTAATGTTGGTAAAGCACATCTTGAAGGCTTCGGCGGTTTTGAAGGAGTGAAGAAAGGTAAGGGAGAATTGTATCAATATATAAAGCAGAAGAAAGCACATCTTTTTGTAAATGTGGATAACGGACATTTAGTATCCATGCTGAATGCTTATGATAATGTAACCTGGTATGGTACCATTTCCGGCGATGTGCAAGGAGTTGCTGCAGGTGAATCATCATTGCTAGATGTTCAGGTAAATCATCCTTTTAATCAATATATAAAAACAAATCTTACCGGTGATTATAATCTCGAAAATATTTTAGCAGCAGTTGCCATTGGAGATTATTTTAAAATAAATCAAGAAGAAATTAAAAAAGGAATTGAAAGTTATTTTCCATCCAACCAGCGATCACAAATTATTAAGAAAGCAAATAATATCACTTTAGTACTTGATGCATATAATGCAAATCCTTCCAGTATGAATGCTGCATTGGATAATTTTGACAAATCATTTTCCGGAAAAAAAATTATTGCATTAGGTGATATGCTGGAACTGGGAAGTGAAAGTGAAAGAGAGCACTTTAACATTGCACAAAAGGTGGCAGGATTTAAAGATACTTTTGTAGTTTTAGTAGGACCCAAATTTGAATCAGCCGCAAAGAAATTTTATTTCCGCCATTTTAAAACTTCAGCAGAAGCAGCAGCATTTATTAATACAGAATATTTTAGAGATTATACTATATTAATTAAAGGATCAAGAGGAATTAAGATGGAAGTGATAGCTGAATTGATTTGAAAATTTGAAGATGGTAGATTCAAGTAGTTAATGCAACTTAGGGTAATCAAAACCTAAGATGTATGAGAAAGAAATATTGCAGAATAAGTTTAATCGAACGGATACAGATAGAAACGTTTCGTGAAGCAGGTTTGACAATGACGGAAATAGCAGACAAGCTGTCTCGAAATAAATCTAGTATCAGTCGAGAGTTGTCACGCTATCCAAAAACCTACTCGGCTATTAAAGGAGAGCTTCAGTCAAATTATTTCAGCAGGAAAAAATCTCTGGGCAGAAAGCTGGATAACAATCCAAAGCTTCTTAAGTTTGTGATGGAACATTTAAAGCTCAAATGGTCACCTGATCAGATTTCAATAAAATTGAAGGAGCTTTATCCTGATGACAAAGCCATGCAGCTCAGCCACGAATCACTTTATACGTATATATATCTTCTTCCAAGAGGAGAACTGCGTAAGGAAATGATTGAAGGGTTAAGACATAAAAAGAAAAGCCGAAAAGTACGAAACGCAAAGAATGATAAACGGGGCAGAATACAAGATATGATCAGTATTGAAGAACGACCAGCAGAAGTAACAGATCGTTCTCTGGCTGGACATTGGGAAGGAGACTTGGTGATTGGAAGACGACATCAAAGTGCAATAGGAACTATTGTTGAGCGTAAAACCCGAACAGTTATTTTAGTACCTCTTAAAAACAGAGATCCATTTGAAGTTCGAAAGGCATTTGAAAAAGAATTAAAAACACTGCCTGAACAAATAAAAAAATCGCTCACTTACGATCAAGGTTATGAAATGATAGAACATAAACTCTTTACCAGGAATACAAAAATGAAAGTATATTTTTGCCATCCTGCAAGTCCATGGGAAAGAGGGACGTGTGAAAATACTAATATGTTGATCAGAGGTTTCTTTCCTAAAGGAACAAATTTTAATGACGTATCCAGAAGCCAATTGAAACAGGTTCAACGTTGGTTGAATGAAAGACCGCGAAAAACTTTAAACTATAAAACACCAGCAGAAATATTTAAAAAAGAAATACTAGATGTTGAAATGTGTAAAACCAACGCTTAGGCTTACACACTAGTTTTTCACATTCCAACATCACAACAACAATAAGTTGCGTTAGAAACTTGATAACAAGGATTTGAAAATTTGAAAATGTAATTCAGGATGTGTTTGGTGTTATTTATTTCATATCATCCTGTATAAAAAAACGCCAGGCTAAACCCAGCGTTATCAAATTTTTATTACTGATGTCTAGATACTAGATACTAGATACTAACATCTAGATACTATGCACCAAGAACAGCACGCGAAATAACAATCTTCTGCACTTCCGATGTTCCTTCATATATCTGTGTAATTTTTGCATCGCGCATTAAACGCTCTACATGGAATTCTTTTACATATCCATAACCACCATGTATCT
>JBDTVD010000326.1:0-4143 GCA_040007375.1 Bacteroidota bacterium
ACTCTCGACCCGCTGATTAAGAGTCAGCTGCTCTACCAACTGAGCTACGAAGTCATTTTTTAATGGGTGGCAAATATAAATTTTAAAATCAATTCAACTTCTCATAAAAAACCAATAAAGCTTTTTGAATAAATTAATTTATCAATCTCTGAAATTAATATACTGAAGCGGAATCTCCAGTGATTGCGATCGCACCAATGCAATTGCCTGTTGCAGATCATCCAGTTTTTTTCCGGTAACACGCAACTGGTCATCCATAATTGATGCCTGCACTTTCAACCCACTCTCTTTAATAATTTTCACAATCTTTTTAGCAATTTCTTTTTCAATACCTTCTTTCACTTTAATATCTTTTTTAATCAGGTTGCCACTTGCATAATGTTCCTTTCCATAATCCAGACAAGAGGATTCCAGTCCCTGCTTCATCATCCTTCCTATAATAATATCTTCAATAGCTTTCAGGCGCATCTCATTTTCCGTCACCACATTTATCATCAGCGTTTTCTTATCCAGTTCCAGCTCCGTTTTCGAACCATGAAAATCATAACGGTTTATGATCTCTTTTCGGGCCACATTAATGGCATTATCCAGTTTCTGATGATCCACTTTACTTACTATATCAAATGAAGGCATAACAGTAGTTTTTAAAACATTTGCGGCGAAGGTAACAGTTATCAAAAAAAACATGTCAGCTATTTACCTTTTTATTGCATTCCTGCAGGAAAAACCACTCTATATTCCGGTATCTTTGCTCGTAATGGTTAAGTTTGTTAAATAGAAGAAATATGAGGAGGAAAAGTATTTTATCGTGTATTTTCCTGGTGCTTGTTGTCACACTTCGGGCGCAGACACTCTTTCCCGATTATCATGTTAAAACAATAGAGGCCGGCGACACACTGCAATTTCCTTTTTCAGGAGGAGTTAACAGTCCTGTGTGGGCAGAGCTGGATTTGGATGGTAATGGTGTGATGGATCTCATCGCTTATGAAAAAACAACAGGCAGAATTTTAACATTTATCAATAACGGTACAGCAGGTCAGGTAGATTATCATTTTGCACCGCAGTATGTTTCAAAAATTCCGGAGCTGAATGAATGGGTGCGTTCTTATGATTATGATTGCGATGGTGATCTTGATCTTATCACTTTTCACATTTCGTATACATTCAATATTCTCGGTGAAGGTGCCATGCGTGTTTATAGAAATGATTATACATCAGGAACAGGATTGCAATTTACAACTGTGATGAATGAATTACTCACAAGTTATGGAACAGTAATAAAATTAATTCCGTCATCACCGGTAAATCTTCCTGCATTTTCTGATATTGATGGAGATGGTGATATGGATATACTTACCTTTTCTCTTTCGTCGAATTATGTAGAGTATCATAAAAATTACAGCATGGATTCTACAGGATCGTGCAGTGGATTTTTATTTCATGCTGATGCCGACTGTTGGGGATTGTTTAAACTGAGTGGTGTTGCAAACACAGCAATATTAAATACTACCTGTCAGTCGATACCTGATAACGTAAATTTCCATTCCGGCTCAGTACTCACTGCATTTGATCAGAGTTGTGATGGTGATAAAGACATTATCAATGGTGATATTTTAGGTAGCAGTCTGTTATATCTTGAAAATGGGGGCAGTGCAACATCAGCAGTAATTACATCACAGGATACAGCATGGCCTATATATAATGTTCCTGTGGATTATTTTAATCTTCCCGGCGCTTATTATTTTGATGCTGATAATGATGGTAAGAAAGATATTATTGTTTCCGGTTTCGGAATTGTAGGAGAAGATTATGATAATGTTTTGTTTTATAAAAATACTACAGACAACTGCAGCAATGTGGTTCAATATATAAAAAGTCGTTTGCTTGTGGAGGATATGATAGATGCAGGAACATCATCAGTACCTGTTTTTTTTGATGCTGATGGTGATGGACTGATGGACCTGATAGTAGGTAATGATTTTTATTATAGTGTTTTCACTTCACAGAAAGTAGCACATCTTTCTTTATATAAAAATACAGGAACTGCAACAACACCTGAATTTACTTTGATAACAACTGATTATGCAAATGTTTCTTCATTAGGAATACTGGGTGCATATCCTGCATTCGGCGATCTGGATAATGATGGTGATATGGATATGTTAATTGGTAGTATTAATGGTGACCTGATTTATTTTCAGAATACAGGTGGTGCTACAGCGAACTTTGTTTTTACAACTCCTGCTTACCAGGGAATTGATATTGGTGCTAACAGTATGCCTCAGTTAATTGATGTTGACCGTGACGGATTGATTGATCTTCTTATTGGTGAGCGAACCGGAGTGTTAAATTATTTTCGCAATACAGGAACTGCATCTGCACCGGTGT
Organism: Bacteroidota bacterium; assembly: GCA_040007375.1. Lineage (GTDB taxonomy): Bacteria > Bacteroidota > Bacteroidia > AKYH767-A > OLB10 > JANOXC01. The sequence goes on from JBDTVD010000326.1 coordinate 2,389, forward strand.
TTACATCGATTACATCCAGCTTCGGAGGTGTGAATGTAATTAAACCGGGTGCCATCCAGGGAAATAATTCTCCGGTGTTGTATGATAACAATGGTTCGTATGAATTGATTGTGGGTTCAGAAAGCGGATATATATATCATTACACTAACATTGATGGCAACTTAAGCGGAACATTTACTCTTACGGATACTGCTTATCAAAATATATTTGAACCTACACGCGCCACGCCAACACGATATGATATTGACGGTGATCTGATCCCTGACCTGGTGATTGGAAATTTTGCAGGTGGATTGAAATTGTATACGCATAATGGGTTACAGGAAGTTGAAGAAAATTCAGGCAGGAATATTATTTCCGTTTATCCCAATCCGGTTACAGATAAACTGATGTTAAATTATACTGCGGAATTTATTAATGCAACTATTATGATTGCAGGTGTTGATGGACGATTATATATGAAGAAGGAACTTCACGGAAGTCATGAGTTAAACACACAGTATCTTCCATCAGGCATTTATATGTTGCAATTGATAACAGACAATCAAACCCAAACCATAAAATTTATTAAACAATGAGAGTAAAATTGATTCTGCTGTTTTTTGCAATTGTTGCCGGAGGTAATTTATCGGTAGCTCAAACAAAAATGAGTCTTGACACTACCATTGAAGTAATTGAAAACGGAAACGTAATTAATAAAGCATGGGCTGGCGGAGTTGATTGCCCTATGTATTCAGCAACGGATATTAATAATGATGGTATAAAGGATCTGATAATATTCGATCACAAAACAAACCGTTTAACAACATATATAAATAATAATACTTCAGGAATAAATTATACGTATGCACCGGAGTATGAAAGATATTTTCCTGTAATGCACGACTGGATTAAAATGTACGATTACAACTGCGACGGGCATGAAGATATTTTTACACATGGAAACGGAGGAATTGCCTGTTATAGAAACAATGGTACAAATCCTTTGTCATTCACTTTTGTAACTCCGCAGATAAACAGCCTGTATCATTTCGGAAGTACATTCTTTTTATCCAATATATATGTGAGTGCAGTAAACGTTCCTTCATTTGTTGATATGGACAATGATGGTGACATGGATATCATCAGTTTTCCTCTTGGCGCCAGTTATATTGAATATCATAAAAATTACTCTATGGACTCTGTAGGAAGCTGCAGTGGTTTCCGGTTTTATAATATCCGTGTGTGCTGGGGATATTTCACATTACAGGGCAACAGCAACGTTGCTGTATTGCCACCAACTGCAATCACAAGCGGCAACTGTCCTGCATTTGCTGCCACCTATCCACGTAGCAGTAATGAATATGATAAATTAGATTTAGCAGATACATTACGGCATTCCGGAAATATCTTAGAAGGAGTAGATATTGATGGCGATGGAGATAAAGATTTACTTACCGGTGATATTGTAGGTACCAATGTGCTGCTTGTTGAAAACGGAGGAAATCAGGATTCTGCCTATGCAGTTACACAGGATTCATTATTTCCTGTATATGATGTTCCTGCAAGGATGGAAAATATTCCTTCACCGTTTATTGTTGATGTAAACAATGATGGTAAAAAAGATATGATGGTTTCTAATTTCAATGGTGATTTATTTCAGGGAGCAGGAGAGAATTATTACAATACATTGCTTTATCAGAATATTTCTCCCAATCCAAATGCGTATCAGTTCCAATATATAAAGAATACTTTTATGACGGATGAAATGATAGA
>JBDTVD010000327.1:0-4138 GCA_040007375.1 Bacteroidota bacterium
GGAAGTGAAATATTACAGGCAATACAAAGTTTTGTAGTGTCTGATAATGTTTCTATAATATCTTTTACTAATTGATTATTGCGATAAGGTGTTTCGATGAACAACTGAGTTTGCTTTTTATATTGTGCCTCTTTCTCCAGTTGCCTTAGTTTAAGTATCCGTTCATCACGCTGAACAGGTAAGTATCCATGAAAACAAAATGACTGTCCGTTTAATCCGGATGACATTAATGCAAGCAGGAGGGATGATGGTCCTGTTAACGGAACAACTTTAATTCCTGCGCGATGTGCAGCAAGTACAAAACCGGCACCCGGATCAGCAACTGCAGGTACACCGGCTTCACTTAATAAACCAATATCATTTCCTTCCAGTGCAGGCTTTATATATTTCTCATAAGGAATGGAATCACTATGCTTATCTATTTCCTGGATGATAAGATCCTGTTGTGGAGTTGTAATTTCTGCAAGCTTCAAAAACTGACGTGCTGATTTAGAATTCTCAACAATAAAATGTTTTAACGGACGGATAGTATTAAGCGTACCTTGAGGAATCAGGTCAGCAACATTATCTCCTCCAAGTAAAACCGGTATTATATATAAACTCCCTTTCATAATCTCAGGCAGGATGTAATTCTATAACGGTGATCTCAGGCAGAATTCCAACTCTTCCGGGATATCCAAGAAAGCCAAGACCTCTGTTTACATATAAATGCTGATGTCCTTCATTATATAGACCTGCCCATTCTTTATATACATATTGAACAGGACTCCATTTAAATCCAGGTATCTCAATGCCGAACTGCATTCCATGTGTATGTCCGGAAAGTGTGAGATCGATTTCATGATAAGCATTTAATATTTCCGCACGCCAGTGAGATGGATCATGAGTCATTAAGATATTGAATGCACTGTAATGAATATTTTCTGTTGCAAGTTCCATGCTTCCGTATTTAGGGAAACGTAAATGAGAGCTCCAGTTTTGTACACCTATCAACGAGATGCGATCTCCATTATGTTCGATTGTGCGATGTTCATCAAGAAGAATATCCCAACCCATACTTTTATGAATAGCGATCAGGCTTTCCAGGTTTTTTTGTTTATCCTTCGGACTGTCCCATTTTACATAATCACCATAATCATGATTACCCAAAGTAGAGTAGATGCCGTATTTTGATTTAATTTCTTTTAGATGTTTTATATGAGGTAATGCTTCTTCATGCTTATTGTTTACAAGATCTCCGGTAAAAAGAACAATGTCAGCATTCTGGTCATTAATAATTTTAACTGCATTTGCTAAGGCATCATCTCCAATAAAACTGCCTGTATGAATATCAGAAATCTGTACAATTCGAAATCCCTGGAATGCTTTGGGAATTCTTGTAGAAGTGAGTTTTAATTTCTTCACTCTGTAATTGTAAGCACCACTTACCATTCCCCATATCATCGATATAAATGGAATAGCTGCAACTACCAACCCTGTTCGAACAAGAAATTCATAACGGTTAATTACGGGCTTTTCCCTTGTAATTATTTCTACCTGTTCATTACGAGGAAAATAATCATACAGCTTTGCGCCCAGCCATCTCATTAAACGTATCAGATCATCTGCCAGCAGAAAAATAACAACGAATAATTTAGAGAATGTCACTACAAAAATTAATGCAAAGGAATAAGTACGGAATCCTTTCGGCCACAATTGCCAGTCGTATATGGAAGAAGCAATTATTATGGCAATTGAAAATACGGTGAACGACCAGTATAATATATATATATATCTGGAAAAAGAAATTCCACGACATACTAACCTGATTGCCTGGAATGTATAAATATCTATTGCAAGGATTACTGCAATCAAAACTAATAATCTGATCATATCTGTAAAATGAATTTAAGGGGATAATCTGTCAATCTTCCATTCGGAATTATGCTTTTCAAATTGAAAACGGTCGTGCAACCTGTTTGGTCTTCCCTGCCAGAATTCAAAACGGAAAGGAATTACACAGTAGCCACCCCAATAAGCAGGACGTGGTACAGGTTTATCTACATATTGCTTATCAAGTTCTATAAGTCTGGATTCAAATTCAGCTCTTGATTTTACGATGGTGCTTTGATTAGAAGACCATGCACCAAGCTGACTCTCCCGCGGACGGCTATTGAAATATTCATCAGATTCCGCTTCTGCAATTTTTTCTACACTACCTTCTATGCGCACCTGTCGTTCCATTGTTGGCCAGAAAAAATTTAATGATACATATGGATGATCTGTCATTTCATTTCCTTTTCTGCTTTGGTAATTCGTAAAAAAAACGAAGCCACAATCATTAATGTTCCGGAGTAAAACTATACGTGAGGAAGGACGACCATCTTTATCAGTTGTAGATAAAGTCATCGCATTTGGTTCAGGAACTTCTTTTGTAAATGCAAGGTTTAACCAGATTCTAAACTGTTCGAAGGGATTTGGGTTCAGGGTTTCTTCTGTAAGTTGATCAGAACTGTAATCTTTCCTTGTATTACTTAATGAATCTTCAAGTGCAGTCATCTTAATTCCCGTCGTATTAAATTATTTGCCAAAATTAGCGTTGTAATGAATAGGAAGGTGCAGTATATAAAGATTAAACACCTGCATCTATGAAGTGTTGTTTCAACGTAATTTAGTTTGATGAAACTATTTATTATTAAAACAGTAGAACTGCGATGGCATGCTTTTAGAAACTCACTGGTCTGATTTGTAATGTTAGCGTTAGATTCGTAAGAACATCCAAAAAGAAAGAAAAGTTAAACAATTTAAAACTGATGAATATGAAAAAGCTCGCAAAACCCACCCAAGGCAGTTTGCTGATTTCCGAGCCCTTTTTGCTTGACTCCTATTTTAAGCGCGCTGTAGTATTGTTAAGTGAACATGATGATCAAGGCACTCTTGGTTTTATTCTGAATAAACCAACCGATGTGAGATTAAATGATGCAGTAGAAGACTTCCCTGAATTTGATGCGCCACTTTACTTTGGCGGACCAGTTGAAACCGACACCTTATTTTATATACACACTTTAGGTGAGAAGCTGAAAGGCGCAAAGCCAATTGTAAATGGTATATGGTGGGGTGGTGATTATGATCAGTTGAAATTTCTGATTGATACACACCAGATACGTCCTGAACAGATAAGATTTTATGCAGGATATTCCGGATGGGAACCAAAACAACTGGAAGGTGAATTGAAAGAAAAAGCCTGGTTAGTTTCCAATGCAAATAAAACATTCACTTTTTTCGATAATCCTAAAGTTCTCTGGAGCCAGGTGTTAAGAAGCATGGGAAATGAATACGCAATACTGGCTAATTTCCCGGAAGACCCCAATCTGAATTAATGATAAGATAGAGATAGTTTCGAAAGGCAACCCCAACACAGGTTGCCTTTTTATTTTGATATCACTCCGTTTTTAGTTCAGCGTGAAATGTAACTTTGTCGCTTATGTCAGCCGCTGTAATTGAAGAATTTTTGTCGTTATATAAAACCAGCGGTCAGCTTTTGATTGATAGCAGAAGTGAGGGAGAGTTTGCACGCGGGCATATTCCTGGGTCCTTAAATGTTCCGATACTGAATGATGAAAGCAGAGCAATTGTTGGAACCACTTATAAGAAGAATGGAAGACAGGAAGCTGTATTGAAAGGTCTTGAACTATCAGGACCATTGTTTCACTCATTGGTATTGAAGGTTAGTAATTTATGTAATGGATCTCCAGTAATGGTTTATTGTTGGAGAGGAGGAATGCGAAGTGGAATTTTATGCTGGCTTTTAAATCTTGCAGGAATAAAAACTACTGTTTTATCAGGTGGATATAAACGCTACAGAAACTGGAGTCTCCATCAATTTACAATAAACCGAAAGCTGATTATACTCGGTGGAAGAACAGGTTCCGGTAAAACGGAAATGCTGCAACGGCTGAAAGATCTTGGCGAAAATATGATCTGCCTGGAAGGACTGGCATCGCATAAAGGTTCTGCATTCGGTTCTTTAGGTCAGGCCGAACAGCCAACGCAGGAACATTTCGAAAATGAGCTGGCATTTGCATTATCAAACATTGATGATTCAGATCGGTTGTGGCTGGAAAATGAAAGCCGTAATGTTGGAAGGATAAAAATTCCT
>JBDTVD010000328.1:0-4138 GCA_040007375.1 Bacteroidota bacterium
ATGATCAGAGAACTTGGGTATTGTTCAGGTATAGAAAATTACTCCCGTTATTTTGATGGACGTATTGCAGGAACACGACCATTCTGTCTACTTGATTATTTTCCGCAGGATTTTTTAATGGTGATTGACGAAAGTCATGCAACGTTACCACAAATAAGAGCCATGTATGGTGGTGATCGTTCACGTAAACAAAATCTGGTTGAATTTGGTTTCCGCTTACCGGCTGCTATTGATAACCGACCACTCACGTTTGAAGAATTTGAGCAGCTTACCATGCAGACTATATATGTTAGTGCAACACCTGCTGATTATGAATTAATAAAAAGTGATGGTGTTCTTGTCGAACAGATTATTCGTCCTACAGGTTTACTGGATCCTCCTATTGAAGTGCGTCCAAGTGTTAACCAGGTGGATGATCTGCTCGAAGAAATTGAAATTGTTATTAAAAGAAATGAAAGAGTTCTGGTAACCACACTTACAAAGAGAATGGCAGAAGAACTTGCAAAGTATTTATCAAAATTAAATATCCGTTGCAGATATATACATAGCGAAGTGGAAACACTTGAACGTGTAGAGATACTTCGTGATTTACGCTTAGGTGTTTTTGATGTATTGATAGGAATTAACCTGTTGCGTGAAGGTCTGGATTTACCCGAAGTTTCACTCGTTGCCGTGCTGGATGCTGATAAAGAAGGATTTCTCCGTTCTAACAGATCGTTAACACAAACTGCAGGACGTGCAGCACGAAATCTGAATGGAAGAGTAATTATGTATGCTGATAAAATTACTGTCAGTATGCAACAAACCATTGATGAAACCAACAGAAGAAGAGTGAAACAGGATGAGTATAATAAACTCAATAACATCACTCCTACTGCTCTTAACAAATCAAGAGAAGAAATTATGAAGCAGAGTGTTGCTTCACCACAACGTCCAAAAGTATATATAGAAAATGAGCATGCAAGTGTTGCGGCAGATCCTGTTGTGCAATACATGAGTCTGGAAGCTTTGCAGAAAACCATTGTTGTTTCACGCAAGAATATGGAAGCTGCGGCCAAAGAACTGGATTTTATTGCAGCAGCCCGTTTCCGTGATGAGTTGTATGACCTTGAAAAATTACTGCAGGACAAATCATAGTCTGAAGTATGACCAATATACAGATAGTAGTTGCTATTGTACTTTATATATTATCAGTTGTAGCAGCGATTGTTCTTACCATAGTTTCTAAAAAAACAGATTTCCGGAAATTCACACGATGGATGCTTATTCTACATCTCTTTCTGTTGGTTGTTTTTATTTATTTTGAATTTGCTTATAACAGTCATTTATATTTACACCTCAGCTTTTTGCTGTTTTTTTGTTCCGGGATTTTATTATCAGGATTAGTAATCAGATCAGATTATCCATTAACGCTGAAAATATATACTGCAGTTTTTCTATCATCAATTATTGTCTTCTTAATGTCTCCTTCCCGAACCATCCGCTTTATAACTTTTACCTTTAATCAGAATAAAACAAACAGCTGGAATATAGTTTCCAATTATTTTGTAGAGGAAGAACAGTCATTACTTTCACGTCCTGCAAATGAGGCCACTTATAAAATTACCAGGCATTATGGTGTGTTTCATAAAACGCTCGCTCGCAATATTATTTTCGGAAACAGGATTGACAGCCTCAGGGTTCTTAAGTTTGATGAAGTTTCCGGCTTGCAGATAAGAGGTTTCTTTATCAGAAAATATGATACTTTTGAAGCTTGCGACAGTCTGGATCTTTCCGTACCTTTTGTCGCTTCAATAAACAACATCATCCAAAAAAGAGAACATAATTGATATGAATAGAATTAACATCTTCACCATTGCACTACTGATTACGCTATCAGGTTCAGCAGTAAAATTAAAAGCACAATCCGACACCAAGACAACAGAAATATGGCTGGTGGATATAATCAACAAAGAGGGTAAAATCACCTTCGGCAGTCCTGTAAGAATGACTGATAATGATTACTACGATAATCAACCCTGCTTCTCGCGTGACGGACGATATGTTTATTATGCAAGTATGCCTGACACTAATCAGTCGGATATATATGAATATGATGTTGCGAAGAAAACTACAAGAAGAATAACATCATCTGAAGAGAGTGAATTTCAACCTCAGCCTTTACCATTTGATAAAAATCTTTTGTCGATTGTAAGAGTTGATCTTGATAAAGCGCAACGTTTTTACTCTGTCAATTTAGATGGAACTGAATTCTCTTATTTATCAGAAGCAGAAGATTCTGTTGCTTATTACACCTGGATGAACGACACCACAGTTGGAATGTATAAACTCAATGGCGCAGGTGGAACACTGGAGCAATATGATATGATTCCTTTGCAGTCAATTATTCTGATGGAAGGTGGATTTGGAAGATGTCTGCAGAAAGCACCACAGTCATCTGATCTTACTTATGTTTCAAAAGGTAAAGAAGACTGGAATATTATGAGATATAATTTTGAAACGCAGGAAAAAACGCAGATCTGTAAAACAATGATGAATGAAGAAGATTACTGCTGGACACCTTATGAAACGATACTGATGGGTTCAGGTGGAAAATTATATATGCTGGATACAAAACTTCTGGATAAAGCAGAATGGGTGGAAGTTGCAGATTATACAAAAACAATTGGCAGCTTTTATCGTCTTGCATGCAGTACCATGGGTAATAAACTGGCTATCGTAAGTTATAAAGGAAAGAAACCTTAGACATGGAGTAAAAAATTAACATCTATATAAAAAGCCCCGGAGATAAAAATTTCCGGGGCTTTTATTTAAAAACAGAAAATAGTTTTCATTATTCTTCCTTATAAATTTTGCACATATATATTATCTGAGTTTTTTATCCAGATGAAATAAATTCCCGGCAGATATGCAGAATTATTCTGAAAAGGATTTCAAAAAATCCGCAAACTCCCTGAGGCTGTAAAAAATAAGATCCATAGTTTCATCACGATGTCCATTCCTCCCACCTTTATCATCAATAAAAACAGTCATCATTCCGGCAGCCCTTCCGAATTCCATATCACTGATGCTGTTGCCTGCAATGATGGATTTTGAAAAATCTATTTCAGGATGTTCTTCCTTTGCTTTTAACGCCATTCCCGGACGTGGTTTCCGCATTGGACTTTTCCTGTCAGCATCAGCGCAATAATATATATCATCAATACGTCCTCCTGCCCTTTTCAATTCCTCCATCATTTTATCGTGAATGACTGATAGATCATTTTCCGACATCACTCCTGTTCCCACTCCACGCTGATTGGTTACTATATATATGCTACCGAAAAGATCAGTGAACTGGGCAACGGCTTCCACTGCACCAGGTTCAAAATTGAATTCTTCCCAGGTTTTTACATAATCACCGGGAAGTTCCTTATTTATAACACCATCACGATCCAGGAATAATGTCCAGGTTTTATCCACCTTCATTTCAACAGTGTTTTAAAATCATTCTGTGCACGGGCAAAATCTTCAGGTATACCTATATCAATAAAATATTCGTCGTAAGGAAAACCATACATACTTATATCCTTTGTAAACTTCTCCATAAAATCTTTTTCCATAGAAAATTTTTCCGGCCATTTATAATTTAAAAATTCCAGTCGGTTGATAATATATGCACCTGCATTGATACATCCTTCTTCCATCAGTTTCTTCTCAGTAAAAGCGATGATGCGATGATGCTGATCACACACAACTGTACCATATCGTTCAAAGTTTTTCATGTGCTTTAATGCAATAGAAAAGGAAGATTGATGATGATGGTGATGATGGTAAAACTGTGCATAATCAATATTAAAAAAAGTATCACCATTTAATATCAATACTTCTTCATTCATACATTTTTTCAAAGCATGTGCAATGCCTCCACCGGTTCCGAGAGGTTCGTCTTCAACAACTATAGAAATATTAATTCCCGGATATTGAGCTCTTATAAACTCGTCAATTTTCTCATGTAAATAACCCGTTGAAAGAACTACATGATTAAAATCCTGTGCGAATAATTTATCAATTATATATTTCAGAAAAGGTTGATCATTAACCGGAGCAAGTACTTTGGGCTGATCAGCAACAACTGAACGCAACCGTGTGCCAAGAC
>JBDTVD010000329.1:0-4129 GCA_040007375.1 Bacteroidota bacterium
AACTTACTGTTGTATTCACTGCGGATGGAAGGAATCATATTTTAAATTATAAATTCTAAATTATAAATTATAAATTAAATTCTAAATTTCTAAATTCTAAATTCTGAATTCTAAATTCTGAATTCTAAATTCTGAATTCTAAATTCTTTCACTAATTACTTTGGGCCAGTTCAACTTCTCTGAGAATTTTATTGAATTTTTCATCAGAATGATAACTCTGGAAATCTTTTTCATTCATTAGTTTTTCTCTGTCGGCTAAACCATACTTAACACTTTGCTCCAGTTCATCAAAAACTTTTGAGGGATTGTTATTTCTCGCTGCAAGTATTGCACTGAAGTAATGCGCTTCTTTATTGGTTGGATCTATTAACAGATACAGTTCTGAAAGGTAAGCTGCTTTCGACAGATCAGTACCATATATATATTGCTTTGCACTTGAATAAACCTGGATGCTTAAAGTAGACATCATACGTTTAAGCATAAAATGTCGTGGCGACTCCTTAGTAGAAACTAACTCCGCATTTATCTTCGTTATATAATCTTTCCATTTGGCAATTGGTTCTCCCACTTTTTGCAGATACAGACTCGTCATCTGATCCTGTTCCTGGTCAAGTGCTACAGCATCCTTATTTGCTTTTACTAACAATGGTGATGATGAAATTTTTTGATACTCTTCATCCAGTTTTTTATCAGTTGAAATATCCTTCAAACAGATTTTTGCAAAAGCAAGTCTGTCAGCAGCAGTTCTGATATCTCCTGAACGCTCCATAGCACCTGCATCCTGTCGTGCTTCAACAGCTTCCTTCAGCAAATATTCTGTTTTCATAGTTAATGTTCCTGCACGCATTGCATCAGCATCAAGAAGTAATAATGCTTTATCAAATAATAAAACAGGACACCATTCATGTATGCCGTTATGAAATAAAAGAACAGCATCATTATTTTTTGCATTCAGATTTTTTCCTGTTTCTACCACTTCACGATAATTAAAATCCTGGCGACCTGCAATGGCAATGTACCGTAAACTTTTTGCATTCGCAGGTAAACTTGCAGCACCAATAGTAATAATTCCTTTCAATTCCGGATGAGTTGCCTGGCACATGGTTGCAACTCTGCCACCACCACTGAAACCACCACAATAAATCCGGTTGGTATCAGCAGGATATTGTTTATTGATTTCAACAAACAGTGAATAAATAATCCGGTTTGTTATAACTGGTGTATTGCCATTCTTTGAAGTGTTGGAACACATCAGTACGATTCCATGTTTTTCTGCAAGGTCTTTATATAATTCAAGTGGTTTTCTGCCATTGCCCTGTGGATCAAACAGCAGAAGGAAAGGCCATTTATTTCCACTCTTACAACTTTGCGGAATATATATGGAATAAGTTACGTCTTCGGCTTTCGCACATTTCAATGCTGGATGAATAATGCCTTTATCAGGTAATGTGTTTTCCGTTGCAGGAACTGTTGAACCTTCCACGATTACTGCAGGAAGAGGCTGTTGGTCTTCAACAGGAATTGGTGCTGCTGCAGGTTTACAGGCGGAAAGGACTAAAAATGCCAGCACCCGGAATAAAATATTGATTGTTTTGCGATATGATTTGCTGCGTTCCATCCGGCTAAAATAAAAAAACGGCAGCAGGTTGCCCTTACCACCGTTCTTTTATTCAGTTAATTGTTACCAGCGTGTATAACCTTTGGTGGTAACCATAATTATTCCTCCTGTTGCATCACCGAACATGGCAGGAATTCCACCGGTTAATACTTTAATCTCTTTAATAGCATTTTTAGGAATATTAAAAGAACCTATCACCTTCATGCCGTCAATTATATATTGGGTTGACTCGGACCTTGAACCACGTACATTGAGATCTTCACCATAATCAGACTGAAAAATGCCGGCCGTTGTTGCAGCTACATCCTGTACATCAGTATAAGGCATGTGTTCAATATCTGCACTGGTTATCACACATCCTGTTCCTGTTGGTTCAATCAGCGGAATTATGTAATCAATAACTGTTGCACCAATAATTTCATGTGAAGTGCTTTCCAGGTTGAAATTGGCTATTGACATATTTTGTGTGTTCACAATTACTTTTTCAAGATTAACAGGAGTGTAACCCATGAGGTAAGTCTTTACAACGTATTCTCCGGCTGAAAGAGGTTTCAGACTGTAATACCCTTTTTCATTAGTAAAATCCTGTGCAACCAGTTTATCATTCACGTATGCTGCAACTGTAACTGCTACCAATGGAGCTTTTGATTCTTTATCGAGAATGCGTCCGCGTATTTCACCATGCACCTGGGCGAACAAAGGTGCTGCTGTTAACAGTAGTAACACTGTCATCAGAATTTTTTCAGAGTTTTTCATAGTTATATATTTTATATTTGTTTCTGGTATGACTTCCTTCTCCCGCATTTCCATATTGTTTCTTTGTAAGTTAATTGTGACAAACAATTTTTATTAATTCATATGGAAAATGTCATTCAACCTGTCAGAATTATAAATAGCGTATGTGGCGGTTTTTAAAAAGTGGCAGATCTCAGGGTTCGGAGACAGATATAGAGATCATTGCTGCGTTTAAAAGAGATAAAAACCTCCGGCATATTGCTGTGCTATATGATCGTTATGCACAGATTTTATTTGCAGCCTGCATGAAATATTTACGTGATGAAGAAGAGAGTAAAGATGCTGTGAGCAGGATATTTGAAAAGCTGCCGGAAGATTTAACAAGGTTTGAAATAAAACAATTTAATTCCTGGCTGCATCGTGTTGGTTACAATTACTGCATGTCAGCTCTTGAAAATAAAAATAGATTTAAAGTTGTTCATCCTGATGATACAATAAGTGATGTTGATGAAATTGCAGAACCGGATTATGCTTCAATTACTGATGAACAATTAAGAGAAGCAATTAATAAACTGGAAGAACATCAGCGAAATTGCATTGAGTTATTCTTTTTTAAAGAAAATTCCTATACTGATATTGCTTTGAAAACCGGTTACTCATTGATACAAGTGAAGAGTTATCTTCAGAATGGAAAACGTAATTTAAAATTAATGCTCACAACAAATGGACACTAAAGGAAAATTATTTGTTGATGGCACTTGTCCTGATGCCGGTGATCTTTTCCTGTATACGAAAGGAAAACTTCCAGCATCGCAGATTCATCAGATAGAAGCACATATTGTTTCCTGTCCGCTTTGTAATGCTGCTGTTGACGGAATGCATCATATTCCTAATATTAATCATCTTCAGAATACCATTAAATCCAATCCTTATAAAAACGGAAATTACAAATGGTGGTTAGGTGCTTTTGGTATGATAGTAATTTCTCTTGCTGTTTATTTTTATGAAAGTGATATGGAGAACCGAAAAATAATTCCTCAGAAATCAAATTCAACATCAACTTTACTTGATAGTAATTACACAGTCAATACAAATGCTGAAATTGATAATAAACAGATTCAGGCTGACAGTTCAATAACATCAATTTCAGCAAAACAGGATAATATATTTTCAAAAACAGATTCTTCAATTTCAGGAGATGGAAATCACGCAATAACTTATAATGCTGATTCTGCAAAAACAGATTCTGTTCCTGTTGCTAAACATATTGATCAACCAACTTTCTCTTCAACCGTTAATGGATTTCCTGTAAAATATATATACGATATGAAGGTGATTGATTATAGTGATGTGTATGAAGCAGTAGATATTCGTCGTGCTGCAATACGTAACACACCTGCAAATAGAGAGAATAATAAATCTTCAGCTCGTATAAATGATGCAGATACAGCAAGGTCTGAAGAAGTATTAAAAAAAGCATTGTTAAATTTTTCTTTTAATGAGAATAAAAAAACTATTGAGTTACTGAATCAATTGCTAAAAGTTTTTCCTGATGATCAGAATGCTCAATTCTATTCAGGTGTTTCCTGTTACAGGATGAATGATAATGCAAAGGCAATTCAGTTTTTTGAAAAAGTATTAGCACATAGAAGTACGGCATTTACTGAGGAGTCGGAATGGTATCTTGCGCTCTCTCTTTTACGGAATAACCAGGGAAAGGAGGGAAGATCCCTGCTTGAAAAAATTGCTGCGTCCGGAGGGTTTTATTCAACCAAT
>JBDTVD010000330.1:0-4111 GCA_040007375.1 Bacteroidota bacterium
GCTGCTACCTGATCAATTACATTTGCTGCAGGTTGTGCAACGGAAGTAAATCCGGTAAGAAGAATGATTGCAGTTATATATATATTATTTCTTAACATCATAAATTTTTATATCACTGTTACGGATTGCATCATCAAATGCCGATTTTTCCATGGCATCTACCAATTCCAGTTTTCTTTTGTTAATGATGAGTGCTCTGATGTTATCATTTTCAAAACTTAACGGGCTGATGCTCTCCTTTATTTTGAAGCCTCTGATATTTATAAAATAAATACCGGATGTATCGGCAACTTCAATAAAACGATTGTTACGAAGATATTCTTCTTTATCATACGTTTTGATCGGTACTTTCTTTAATAATTCATCAAACAGCAGCCATTCATCACCACCAAAATAAAAGTCGGTTGCAAACTGATGACAATAATCCACCAGCAGTGAACTATCGCGTGCTGAACCTGACTGATACCACATGCGTACTTTATCAAGCTTAGGAGCTCTTGCAGGAAGTTTAATATAGGTTGCTTTTACAATATTATCCTTCAACAGGAAGTTAGCCTGATGATCATTATAATATCTGTTGATTTCTTCTTCTGCAACAGAAGTATCCAGTTTCTGGAGGATCAGTTCACTTTCATAAATATATGTAATGAGTGAGTTGCGGTATTCTTCCAGCTTTACACTTACTTCTTTTTGCTGCTCGTTCAGATTATCTTCTGCTTTTTTTAATACTACCTGTTGCTTAAGCCAGTTGTTTATATAACTGCGGATGATGGTAATACTATCCTGGTAAGATGTTCCCCGCGGCACAATAGTAGAAAGATCGGAACGGTCAAGTACTTTATCAAAAGCTTTGGCAACCACATCAGGTTGTTGCTTATCTTCCTTTTGAAAAAACCGGCAGGCAGAGAAAAACAGCAAACAGATTAATATATATAAAAAACACTTTCCTTGCATTGCTTTTAAGCATACAACCGGTAATGAAGAATTACATTACCGGTTGCTGCTCTTATTAAATTTAAAATTATTTTTTCCAGATAGTACTTAAAACATTTTCATTCACTTTAACAGGATACTTTGCGCGCAACTCTGCTATCCACGATTTCTCCAGGTAATTCTGGTAATCAGCAGTTATTAATCCTTTCGCTTCGTCCAGGTGTTTCGGTTGAGCCGGCATTACTTCATTAACAGAAACAATAACTACTTTTCCATCTTCATTAATATCATTGCCTAAACCTTTTGTCCATGTTGTTTTATCAACGAAAGTATTTTCACCTTTTAAAAACTTACCACTGCGCATTGTTACGTTTGAAGGAGTTCCTGCATTCTGACCATTAATAATATCTGTAGCAGACTTCTTACCTTTTTTCATTTGCTTTCTGAAATCGGCAGCAAGTGTAGCATTTGCAAAGGTGTAAATGGTAGCATCAACACGCTCTGCCCACATGTAATTGTTTTTATTTTTCTGCTGGTAATCTTTCAATCCAACTGTATCCTTCACTGCTTTGCTCCATACTTTTTTATCAGTAAGATCAAACAACAAAATACCATCACGATATTCTTTCATCAGGTTGCGGAAGTCAGCATACTTATCATCTAAACGTACTTCTTCAAAAGCAAGTAATGACTCACTCACCCAGCTATCATATAATTGATTTCCGATGATGATTGGATTTGTACCCGGACGTTTGCTTTGATGTGTACTCACATATTTTGCAAAATCCTGTTGAGTATAAGTTGTTACTTTTCCTAATGAATCTTTTAAAGTAAACAAAGGAGCATTTAATTTTTCTGCTTTATTTAAATCCCATTCGCCATTAGTAACATTTGTATCCAGTGTATTTATAAATGCTGTTTTGTTTTTCAGAATTTCAGTGAATTTATTTTGAGCTTTGATTTTATTCACCATACTCAGCTTGCTCATATCATTACGACTGTCGCGTGAAATTGCCTGCTTCAATTCTCCTTTCTTCTCATCAAAAGCAGCAACACCTCTTTTCTCCAGACGTTTGATGATGTGCCATCCATAACCGGTTTTTACAGGCTGTGTATAATCACCATCTTTTGCAAGTGCAAAGGCAGCCTTCTCAAATTCAGGTACCATACGTCCTGTTCCAAACCATGATAATTCACCACCACGTTTTGAAGAAGCTTTATCATCAGAATAATTTGCAACAACAGAATCCCATGCCATGCCTGCAGATAATTTTGCATAGGCTTCATTGATTCTTGCTTTTGCAGAAGTCATTGCACTGTCATTTGCATCCTTGGCAACCTTAATCATAATATGTGCAACATGCAATTCACCCTGAGCAGTACGCTCATCCAGTTTCTTTATTAAATGATAACCGAAACGGGTACGAACAGGCATGGAAACCTGACCATCTTTCAAACCGAAAGCAGCAGTTTCAAAAGGATAAACCATCTGCATACCTGTGAAATATCCAAGATCGCCACCATTTTCTTTTGCTGATGGATCTTCACTACTGTCACGTGCCATCTTATTAAAATCAAAACCTTTCATAATAAGATCTCTCATTTTCATGATGCGGTTATAAGCCAGCAGTGTATCTTTTGGTAAAGCATCCTGTTTTAACTGAATAAGAATATGTGCAGCATGAACATCTTTTTTAAGACGGTCATATGCTTCTTTTAATAAACTTTCAGAAACATCTTTATCGGTGAGATAAGGTTGAGCCAATTGTTTGCGGTAACCGGAAAGCTCAGTGATAAATGTAGCACTGGTATCCATTTTCTCTGCTTCTGCTTCTTTTACTTTCAGTTTGTAATTGATGTACAATTCCAGGTATTCACGAACTGATTTTTCATCAGTAGCACTATCCTTATAATTGTTCTTACGGAAAACTCTTTCAAACTCAGAGCGCGAAATGTCTTCGCCTGCAATTGAAATAAGTACCGGATCAGTTACAGGAGCCGGTGCCGCTGTAACAGGAGTCATTGGTTTCTTAGCCGGTGACTTGGGTTTTGTCTGGCTTTGTACTGCTGTAACAGCAAGCAACAATAAGGTGGAAAAGATTAACTTTTTCATCAGTGATCGTATAGTTTTATCAGGTTGTATAAGTGCAGACCGGTTGTGATGCCGGAAATTCAAATAAATTAACTTGTTTTTTAACGGGACGGCAAATGTAATCTCTTTATTGAAACAGGCAGTAACCCACCCTGTTGTTAACCAATTTTTAAGGTGGATTTTTGGTGAAGTAGTTCAGTCTGTTGTTAACTCCTGATGGCACTATACGGCACTAAGTGCTTACCAATAAAAAAGCCGGGGATCTCCCGGCTTTTCTGCATTTAATTATGCTTTTTAGCATCTTTTTTCGCCTTTTTATCTGCTCTCTTTTCTTTAAGAGATTTAGTAGACTCCTTCTTGTCTTCTTTTTTGACAGTTTTTTCGTGTCCCATTAGTATAAAGATTAAAGATTATTGTGGTAAAATTAATAAGGAAAACAAATACAGTTGCGAAAATTACAACAGAATATACTCAACTCAATGTGTAAAACTCTGTTTTCTCTGTAGTATGTGAACGGATGATTCCCAGAGTGATCAGGTTCACCAGTATTTTAATGGCTCTCCATCTTGAAATATTAATCAGTTTACA
The DNA here is from genome assembly GCA_040007375.1 of Bacteroidota bacterium. Taxonomy (GTDB): domain Bacteria; phylum Bacteroidota; class Bacteroidia; order AKYH767-A; family OLB10; genus JANOXC01. The sequence continues at coordinate 3,614 of JBDTVD010000330.1, forward strand.
GTATTGCTTCACCGTAATTTTTTCGTTGGAACGGAGATAATCGAACAATGCTTTTTCTTTACTGGAAAATTCTACGGCAGATTGTTTTTGCTGAGAACCACGTTTCAAAACATCAACAACAACTTTACTTGCCAGCAACGATTTATCGCCAACACGAATATGCACCAGCCATTTTCCTTCCTCATCCTTTGCGTAATAGGGCTTCTTATCAGTAACAGGAATAATTACTTCCAGAATAATTTTCTTCTTTAATGGCCATTCATTGATGATGAGTTCAACTTCCGGCCGGCAAAAAAAAACGGCAGCCTGTTCCAGCATAAATTTCTCCTCTTCCACTTTAACTCCGGCAATAGTACCATCATCATTTACACCCACCAGTAATGTTCCGCCTTTATGATTGGCAAATGAAACTATGGTTCGTGCAATTCTCGACGAGTTGGAAATCTCCCTCTTAAAATCCAGCTTCTCTCCTTCTCCCTGCGATATTAATTGCAATAT
>JBDTVD010000331.1:0-4100 GCA_040007375.1 Bacteroidota bacterium
ACAATGCTGCTGCACCTGCTGCATGTGGTGCTGCTGCTGATGTTCCAAAGAAATTTGGAAAAAGATCGCCATCGAAATTTGGTCCTCCCATATTAACAGTTGTGTTTACACCATTCGGTGCAACGAGTTCCGGTTTCTGACGTGGAGAACCATATACAGAAGTACCACCTGTTGATGAGAATGATGCAATGGTTGGAGGATTTACTCCGTATGCAGGGGTGTTGGAATATAATACTGCACCAACTGCAATAGCACCGTTTGCATTTGCCTGTCCCACGATAGTTGATGTACCCAGATTGTGTTCTAAAATAGTAAGCTCACCACGGAACACTACATATTTCATATTCACATTTGTATTTCCATGGGCACGCACAATTAACAGATTGGTAGTTGTGGTATCAGTAACAGTAAATGGAAGAACTTCCAATGGATCTGCACCTCTGTTATCTCGGTTGAAACCAAATAATGTTACTCCGTTGTTATCGGTAAGATATATATCCAGATCATTTAATGTTCCGGATTGTGTCTGACCTAAAGAATATATAGAATCACTCCATTGCAAAACAATTGTATAGTTGCCTGGTACCAATCCGATATTCTGGAATACATCACCACCACCAAAATCATGTGCGCTTCCTGCAATGCCTGATGGTGCAGGAACAGGATTGAAAAATCCCTCATAAGATTTACTTCCGTAATTTCCTGCAGCAGAAAAATAAGAAACACCCTGACCGGCTACTTCATCAACAGCCTGCGCAACGGCACCATCCTGGAAGAATGGTTCTGTTATATAAGTGATATCATCAACGATTACATCACAACCAGCCTGTTTCATTTCACGTATTCCCTGTGCAAAATCACCGGCACTTATAAATCCTGTGCGGAATGCAAGGTCAGAGCCTGGTGCAACATCATGTACTATCTGCATCATGGCACGGCCCTCATCTGTTCGTCGTCCAAATGGAAACTCTTTAATAATTTGTACTGATGATGGTAGATCTCCGTTTGCAACATCAATGGCTGCATTATTACCAAGCAATGTATTATAACTGTCGGACATTATACCCACTTTTACACCATTGCCATTTACATTAAAACCATTTCTTGCAATGAAGGAACGTTGCGAAGTATCACCTTGTGATGTTACTGCACCAACATTTGAAATTGCAGGATATAATGGTCGTGCATAATCAATAAATGTTGGAAGACTATCCAGCTTAAGCAGATTTGCAATTGGATATTTACCAGTAATAATTAAAGTTCCCGGACCATTATCAACCAGATCCGTCATACCATATGGAGGTGATATCAAAAGATTTTTTAAGTTGAGATATTGGCCCTGTAATGCAATGATCTCTATATATACACTATCATGAAACAACAGAAAAATATTCTGTGCACTATCCTGTACCTGTCCGAAATTATAGAATAGTGAATTTAATTCTGATCCGATGAGATCACTTACTTTACCTGAATCAGATGGTGGATAATAGGGGAAGATACATGGGATGAAAGTAACTTTTGCAGTATCTGATGCACTGCATCCATTTGCAGTATTGGTAACAGTGAGTTTATATTTTCCACCGGCTCTTGCATCAATTGTTGCTGCTGTTGGTGACGATCCTATTACAGCACCAGTTAATGGCTCCCATAAATACTGAGGACTTGCAGCATTGGTGGAACCGGTAAGAGGAATAGAAATTACTTTACAGGTAAGAGTTTTATCCACTCCGGCATTTGCTGTTGGTTTCACATTGTTTAAAGTAACAAGAGCGAAATCACTTGCTGAACATCCGTTTGAAGTTACAGTTAATGTATATGTTCCCGGTGCATCTACTTTTAATGAATCATCATTTTGGCCGGAAACAATATTTCCGCCATTTGTTGCAACCCAGTTGAATGTTGATCCTGCAACAGAAGATGTTCCGATTAATAATGGTTGAGTTACTGCACAGGTTATTTCTTTATCAATTCCTGCATTTACAACAGGAGGTGAACAGAGAAGAAACGGAGCATGAGTTATTTTCACTCCACATTTAATATCAACCTGAGTCATACTCCATAATGCACCTGTAACATCTGCATTCAGGGTACTACCACCAATTTTTATAGCAGCATAAGGAGCCCAAACAGTTCCTTTCCATTCAGAATTGCGTCCGTTCAAAGCACCATTGGCAAGTATAAAAGCGTAAGGGCTACTTCCTGAACCTGTGCCATGTGTTTCCAGGAAAATTCGTGATGCACTTCCTCCGTTAATAATGTCAACCTGAAGTTTATTCAGACTTACATTACCATATACATGTATATATATAGCACCTGTTGGAGCATTATTAAAATCAAAAACAAATTTGTTAAATGCACCTGAACTTGTAATCGTATTGAATACATAATTACCTGGTCCTTTAAAAGTGATGGTTTTATTTCCGTTGACAGCAATCTTATTGTATTGTCCGGGAAATATGGTGCCTGTTGCTGTAAAGTTTGCAGCTCCTGCAGGAAGAAAGGATGTTATTGCCGGAGCAACCGGAAGTATCGGAAGAGTAGGGGTTCCTATAAAATTGGTTCCTCCCGGAAGTGGTCCTGTATAAGTGGTGCCGGAGGGATGTGTTACTTTTCCTAAAACAACACTACCTGCCGAACCAACAACAATTTTTCCTTTTACATCAATATCTGATTTCAGATTTGCACCAGCAGCACAGCTAAAAATTGTTCCTGATGCATTGCTTGTATTTGCAGATGATATTTTCCCATAAACGGTATTGCCGGAACCCAGAGTGACTTTACCACCGCTTCTTACTGCACCTGCAAAACTTGCGGCACCTGTAGATTTTACCAGTGTGTAACTTCCAACATCACCACTCAAAATCTGAGAGTTGCCACCCACACTTACGGCACATCCAGGCCCTGTTGGCATTGAACATCCTGGTCCACCAGGACATGGCCCAATTCCTCCGAAAACAGAGAAGTCGGTAATAGGCAGTTGTGCAAACCCTGATTGAGAATAAATAACAGCTATGAACAACATAATGTTGCACAATAGTTTTCTTCCGGTTGAAAGGAAAGAATTCATAGTAAGGAGGTTTAAATAATTATAAGAAAGAAAGTGTAAAATTCAGGCTATGGAAATATAAGCGCAAGTTAGAAATAGAATGCTACACTCACAAGCATAATTGCAAAAAATGCACTAACACTCAAAAGATTAACTAAAGTTCAGAAAGCTTAAAATACCTTATTGAAAACGGAATGCAAGACCCAGATTTACAAATGAAACACCATAGCCAAGTTCCATAAATCCGGCAATGTTATCGGTGAGATAATAACGTCCTCCAACATAAACAGTTAAACCGACAGTGCTGCCATAATTGCCTTTATATAAACCCAGATCAAAGCCATCGTTGGTGGTATATTTATATTTTACGATGTTATAAGAGAGCATAAGTCCTCCGTATACATCAAGATTTTCAACTTCCAGGCCGGTATAATGGTAAGCACTTCTTAGTCCGATGATGGTATAGCTCCATTTATGTTTATAATAGAAGTTACTGTATTGCTGCTCGTATTTATAGCTTTTAAAACCTACATAACCTCCAAGGCTGATCACTCCCGGACCGTCGATTGGCCATATTCCCCTCTCATATTGCAGGCTGATCGCCGGAGTTTGAGATCCATAGTTATAACTCCCAAAGGAACCACCAAAGCCAATGCCTGCGGCAAATACGTTTTGATCAACTGCAAATTCCTGTGCATATACTGAGCGGGAACAAATAACTAACAGAAGGAAAATAATTTTTTTCATGGATGATGATTTAATATATTTCACTGCAAACCTACTTCATTATTCTATAATAATTATTACTGGCGACAAAATTTATCAGCACTTAAATGGTGACTAAATGACTAAGTGATTAGGTGATTAAGATAAATGAATTAGCCAATTTGGAAATTAGCCAATTAGCCAATGAAGTAATTAATTGATTAAGTGATTAAATGATAGAAATGTGATGAGATCATCAAGTAAAAATCAATTAAACAATCGTGAGAATGAATAATCTCACTGCAAAAATTAGTCTTGATACTTGATACTTGTGTCATGATACCAA
>JBDTVD010000332.1:0-4099 GCA_040007375.1 Bacteroidota bacterium
TCATTTCAATGAAGCAGATGGTTTGCCTAACCAGGTAGTGTATGGCATCCTCACTGATAAATCCGGTAATTTATGGATCAGCACTAATAAAGGGTTATCCTGTTTCACACCATCTTATACAAAAAGTGACAGTGTTGCTTATCCGGTAATCAGTGGAGGCACCTTTAAAAATTTTGAAGAGAAGGATGGATTGCAGAGTAATGAATTTAACAGATATGCTTTTACTAAAACTGATGATGATGTACTTTTTTTTGGTGGTGTGAATGGAATCAATTTTTTCCGTCCTGAAGAAATTAAAAACAGTATTTATATTCCGAAAGTGATGATTACTGATTTCCGGCTAAGTAATAATTCCATCCGGTTTCATACTCCTGAAAATCCGGATAACGAAAATCTTCTTAATAAACCAGTATATCTCACCGAGGAAATTACATTGCCTTTTAGTGAAAATATGTTTTCATTTGAATTTGCTGCAATGGACTTTACTGCACCGGAAAATAACAGGTTCCGTTATAAGCTGGAAAATTTTGATAAGGACTGGATTAATTCCGATGATCATCATGCAGCAACTTATACCAACCTTGATCCTGGTCATTATACTTTTACTGTGATTGGTAGTAATAATGATGGAATATGGAATACAAAAGGAGCATCCATTGCCCTGATTATTTTACCACCGTGGTATATGACTTGGTGGTTCCGACTTGCTTTGCTTGTTGTAGTAGTGGGAACAATATATATATTATACAGATATCGTCTTAACCAGGCATTGAAATTACTGCATGTGCGTAACAGTATTGCAAGTGATCTGCATGATGAGATCGGCAGCACACTCAGCAGCATTTATATATATAGCGAAGTAGCACAGAAGAGTACCTATGGAATTGCACCCGAAGCAAGTTCATTAATGAAAAACATCAGTACAGATGTGGCAGGAATGATTGAAGCTTTGGGTGACATTGTATGGACTGTAAATGCAAAAAATGATCGTTTTGAAAATATCATCAACCGGATGCGCGCTGCGGCAGTAGAAATTTTTGAAGCGCAGGAATACAATCTGCATATTGAAATGGATGACAGGCTGAATACGATAAAACTGGGAATGGAAGCAAGAAGGAATTTTTATCTTTTTTATAAAGAAGCGATAAATAATGTTGCCAAATATGCAAAAGGAAAAAATGTATGGATTAAATTGAAGCTTGATAAAAGAAATTCTGTTTCATTATATATTAAAGATGACGGAGCAGGATTTAATATTAATGAAAAGGTGGATGGTAATGGCCTTGCCAACATGAGTAAGAGGGCAGAGGAGTTAAAGGGAAATTTTGAAATTGTTTCGGCACCTGGTTTTGGCACTGAGATAAATCTCGAATTTAATTATAGTTAGAATTAACGATTGTAAATAAGACTATCTGACGTAATTTTGTACAATGGATTCTAAAATTAAGGTTGCGGTTTTTGATGATAACAGAAGCAGGCGCAACAGCCTTGATATTTTAATAGGCCAATCTGCTAATATGATTTGTGTTGGTACATTTGAAGATTGCTCTGATGTTATTAATGATATAAATAGTTCTTCTCCTGATGTGGTACTGATGGACATTGATATGCCCATTGTAAATGGTATTGAAGGGGCACGTTTAATCAGAAGCCATTATCCTGAACTGTGTATTATTATGCAAACTGTTTTTGAAGATGATGATAAAATCATTGATGCAATTGCAGCAGGAGCAAATGGATATATTCTTAAAAAAACGCATCCATCAAAAATTATTGAAGCAATCAGTGACGTAATAAACGGTGGTGCACCGATAACCTCATCTGTTGCACGACGGTTGCTCGAACTTTTTCAGCAAGGTCCTGCACGTCGGATTGATAATGATTATAAACTAACAGATCGTGAGAAGGAAATTCTTACAGATCTTGTTAAGGGTCTCAGTTATAAAATGATTGCCGAACACAGATCGATCTCCGTTTTTACTGTGAACTCACACATGCGGAAAATTTATGATAAACTACAGGTGCATTCAGTGGCTGAAGCAGTGAGAAAAGCAATTGAACAACGCATCATATAGTTTAGTTGTATATATATTCACTAAACGCACGCTCGTAAATTTTATTCACTATCAACATAAAAAATAACGTTTGTATCTCCTTGTGCTGCAGGAAGAGCTTTTATATATAGATTATTATCGTTCAGTAAAAAATTAATTCCTTTTTCCGGTTCAGCAATATCAAGGTTTACAATTTCCATTTTATAACCATCCCACTGATCCTCGCTGGCATAACCCGAAACCCGAAGTAAATATTTATTTTCCTTCAGTAGAGCAATAAGTTTATCAGGAGGGTTTAACTCGAAAAAGAGCAATGAATTCCTGTTACCTGATTTCGATTGCTCTATATATGGAAGTCCTTTCTTTTTATATATTCCTGTTGCTATGGTTGCCATGAGTAATTTTTTAAAATCTGGTTTAGGTAAGCTGAAAGAAAACTAATTAAATCTGGTGTTATGATGTTTTTTAAAACGGTTGATAAATCGTATTTAATTGAATTTTTTTACGACCTATCTCTAAGTCCGGTCTACCAATAAGATTACTGATTGGATGTGTACGTACGTCGAATTCAGTATTCTCCGAAGTTAGTCTTATTTTTCCGTTCCGATACCTGAATATAGTATTCAAAACACATTCGTACCATGAAAAAGATCAGAATAATCCTCATTCTATTTAGCATCATCTGCATTAATATAAAAAGCCCTGCTCAGAGTGTGTCACCTGCACTTGACAGCATTCTTGATTATACCATTGACAGTTTGCGTACACTGCTTAATATAAAGTCGTTGAGTGCTGCTGTTCAATTACCAGACTCATCCGTGTGGGCAGGTGCTTCAGGTATTTCATCAGTAAACCCTCCGGCAAATGTTACTATTAATGATGCGTATCTGATTGGTAGTGTTTCAAAAACTATGACGGCTGCATGTATACTTCAACTGGCTGATCAGAATATATTGAATCTTGATGACAGTCTTTATCAATGGCTGGATACTATTCAATATATAAATCCTGCAATTACGATTCGTCAGTTGTTGCGGCATGAAAGCGGAATTTATGATGTACTTGTTAATCCTGCATGTCAGCCTGCAATGCTAAACGATCCTGATTCTATATGGGATCCGCATGATATTATTACCACATTTATACAGCCACCTGCATTTCAGGTTGGTAATGGATGGGCTTATTCAAATACCAATTATCTTTTGTTGAGTTTAATTATTAAAGAGGCTACACGAATTCCTTTTTATGATGAAATACGAAGTCGCTTTTTAATACCATTAAACCTGAATACAATTACAGCATGGCCTTTTGAACCACTTGCATCTCCGCTTGCACATTTATGGCTCGACTTAAATGGTGATGGTATAACAGATGATGCACATAATTTTTTTATTACAAATCCTGGTCTGAATGCTTCTGGTGGTGCAGCAGGATGTTACCTTGCAACTCCAACTGATATTACCAAATGGATGCGTTCGTACATGCGGGGTGATCTTATTTCTCCTGCACTCATGTCACAGGCTTATGTTACTGTATTTTCACCAGGACTTCCAAATACCTCCTATGGTTTGGGTTTAATGATAAGGTATATGTTGAACTACCAGGCAATTGGTCATGGTGGTGATTTTGGTTATGCTGCAAGTTCCTGGTATTTTCCTGCAAGAGATATCAGCATTTCTGTTTTTACCAATGATTCACATCATAATTCCTGGTCGTTAATTCCTGCTGTTACTGCATTGCTGAAATCATATAATATCTGGCTGGCAACAACTGGTGTAACATCTGATATATATAATGGGACTTCCGCTTCTCTGTATCCAATCCCATTTACCAATACAATTAATATCACTTTAAATAATGCTAACAGTGATGATAATTCAGAAATTACCGTGTCTGATATTTCAGGCAACAAAATCTTATCTCACATCTTAACTAAAACAGAAATAAATAATTCATTTGTGCGCTTAACAGAACTGGATTACCTTCCGCACGGTATGTATTTTATTTCAGTTAGTGCAAACGGAAAAATGAAACAGGTTTTAAAA